>CALICC010000301.1 GCA_938049325.1 uncultured Ilumatobacter sp.
ATGACCTCGCCGATCTTGTCCATCGGGATGTAGATCGTGCTGATCTTCGGTGCGGTCTCGGCGATCTCTTCGCGTGTCGCCGGGATGCACTCGTTCATCACGTCGAGGATGGCGAGGCGCGCATCACGAGCCTGCGACAGAGCGGCCGACAGCACGTCGGCGGGGATGCCGTCGATCTTGGTGTCGAGCTGCAGCGCGGTGATGGCGTCGATCGTGCCGGCCACCTTGAAGTCCATGTCACCCATGGCATCTTCGGCACCGAGGATGTCGGTGAGGGTCACGTACTTGCCGTCTTCGTAGATGAGGCCCATGGCGATACCCGACACGTGGCTCTTCACCGGCACACCGGCGTCCATCAGCGAGAGGCTGGAGGCGCACACCGACCCCATCGAGGTCGAGCCGTTGGAGGCCATGACCTCAGAGACGAGGCGCAACGTATACGCGAAGTCTTCCTGGTTCGGGATGACGGGCAGGACCGCGCGAGCAGCCAGTGCGCCGTGGCCGATTTCGCGGCGCTTCGGTGAGCCGACGCGGCCGGTCTCGCCGTTTGCCCACGGGGGCATGTTGTAGTGGTGCAGGTAACGCTTCGTGTCGTTCGGCGACAGCGAGTCGATCATCTGGTTCATCCGCGGCATCGCCATCGTCAGAACGGACATGACCTGGGTCTCGCCACGCTGGAACAGCGACGAGCCGTGAGCGGTCGGCAGCACGCCGGCTTCGGCGCTGATCTCGCGAAGGTCTGCGGGGGCACGACCGTCGATGCGGATTCCGTCGTCGAGGACACGGCGGCGCATGACCTTCTTCATGAGGCTGCGAACGGCTTCCTTGACCATCTTGTTCTGGCCGGGGAACTCTCCGTCGTCGCCACAGAACTTCTCGACAGCGTCAGCTGCGACTGCGTCGACAGCGGCGTTGCGCTCGGCCTTGGCCGAGATCGTGACGGCGGGCTTCATGGCTTCGGTCGAGAATGCTTCGACGGCGTCGAAGATCTCGGGGGTGTAGTCGAGGACCGGTGTCCACGACATCGGCTCGATCGGGCCATGTGTCGCAATCACGGAAGCAAGGAGCTGACGCTGCAGTGCGATGGATTCCTTGATCCACACCTTGCAGGCCTGGAGTGCGTCGGCGAGGACTTCTTCGGTGACCTTCTTGGCGCCGTCTTCGTAGTAGTAGAAGGCGTTCTCGGAGCCACCAGCTTCGACCATCATCACCGCAACGTCGCCGTCGTCGAGTTCACGACCGGCGATCACGATTTCGAACGTGCCGTTGTCGGCTTCTTCGAACGTGGGGTGCGGGATCCATTCGCCCTCTTGGCTGTATGCCATGCGAACGGTGCCGAGCGGGCCATCGAACGGGATGCCCGAGATCATCAGAGCAGCCGAAGCAGCGTTGATCGACAGCACGTCGTGCGGGTTTTCCTGGTCAGCACCGAGCACGGTCGTGACGACCTGCGTCTCGTGGCGGAAACCTTCGGGGAACGACGGGCGCAGCGGCCGGTCGGTAAGGCGACAGGTGAGGATTGCGTCCTCGGTCGGGCGGCCTTCACGACGGAAGAACGAGCCGGGGATCTTGCCGGCGGCGTATGCACGCTCTTCGACGTCGACGGTCAGCGGGAAGAAGTCCATGCCGTCGCGCACGTTCTTTGCCGCGTTGGCGGTGGTGAGCACCTTCGTGCCAGAGATGGATGCCACAACGGCACCCTGACTCTGGGGGGCGAACCTGCCCGTTTCGAAGGTGAGTGTCTTGTCGGTCCCTGAAATGGGTCCGGACACGGAAATGGCTTCAGCCATGTGAATTCCTTTCGTACGCAGCACCCTGCTGCGTTGCTTCACTGCGGAGAACAGTGCGCCGGTTCTGTGTCCCCTCGAAAGGCGACCCGAGATCTACAGCGCAAGACTCCACACAGCGTCTCGGAGTCATCTTCAGGGGCAACTGGCGCCACGGACTCCGCTGACCGGACGTTCCGGTCGTGAGGGAGTGTACCCAAAGTGACAGATCATGCGCGCCATGTGCGGAAAACGAGAACAGCCGCCTCGTTGAACGAGACGGCCGTTTCGAGTTGTGTCCTGACGAGGAGCCAGCGAGCGGATCGAATCAGCGGCGAAGGCCGAGATCTTTCACGATCTTGCGGTAGCGCTCGACGTCGATCGACTTCACGTAGTCGAGCATGCGGCGGCGACGGCCGACGAGCATCAACAGACCACGACGGCTGTGGTGGTCCTTCTTGTGCATCTTGAGGTGCTCGGTGAGGTGGGTGATGCGCTCGGTCATGAGCGCGATCTGCACCTCGGGTGAGCCCGTGTCGCTGTCGTGGATCTTGTGCTGGGCGATGGTTGCCGTCTTGTTGGGCATGTTGGTTGCCTGTGCCTTCCGGGTGTCGAGTGACTGGAGGTCGCAGCCGGGGTGTCCGGTACTGCATCACGCCTGCGCAGCGATGCATCGACGACTCGACACATCAGCCCAAACGGACCCAGAAATGCTACCGGTCTGTTGGAGCGAATCGCGTGGGCTCATGTCGAGGAATGCGCGACAGTTACGATCCGCAGCGTGTCGGCAACCGTAGAGCTCTCCGGCGTCTCAAAGGCCTATGACTCACTCGAGGCCCTCGCTCCGACGGATCTGCGTATCGAAGCGGGCGAGATCTTCACGCTGCTCGGCCCGTCCGGCTGTGGCAAGACCACGCTTCTGCGCCTCGTCGCGGGACTCCTTGCACCAACCCAGGGCACCATCACGATCGACGGTGAACCTGCCGACCGCGCCCGCCAGGCGAAACGCATCGGTTTCGTTCCGCAGGCACCGGCGCTGTTGCCGTGGCGCACCGTTCGTGCCAACGCGCGTCTCCTCCTCGACGTCAACGCCAAGAGGTCGACGAGTTCGTCGTCGGTGGACGACCTCCTCGATGCGGTCGGCCTCAGCGACTTCGCCGACGCACACCCGCACGAACTCTCCGGCGGCATGCAACAACGCGTGGGTCTCGTGCGGGCGTTCGCTCTCGACGCCCCGCTGCTCTTGATGGACGAACCGTTCGCCGCACTCGACGAGATCACCCGCACGGAGATGCGCCATCTCCTCACTCGCCTTCGCAAGCCGAGCGGTGCCACCGTGGTGTTCGTCACGCACTCGATCAGCGAGGCCGCCTACCTGTCGGATCGAGTCGGCGTGATGACGTCACGACCGGGGCACATCACCCATATCGAACCCATCGACTTGCCTCGGCCACGTGAGGCGGCGATCGAAGACACCGCGGAGTTCTTCGCAGCCACGACAGCCTTACGCAGCGCGCTGCAGCAAGCATCGCCAGCAGGATGAGATTCGTGCGACCGTTCGCTGCGCCCGTCGTCGGCCTCGTCGTGTTCGGGCTGATGTGGGAGGCCGTCGTGCGGATCTTCGACATTCGGCGATTCGTGTTGCTCGCTCCATCGGCGATCTTGAGCGAGTTAGCCGACCAACCCGGCCTGTATTGGGAGAACACGTTCCTGACCGCGCAGCGCATGGTCGGAGGTCTCGCGATCTCGATGATCGCTGCGCTGCTGGTCGGCTCGCTGATGGCCGCGTCGCGCTTTGTCAACGAGGCCAGTCAACCCGTGCTCATCCTCATCCTCGTCACCCCTTGGGTTGCGTACATGAACTCGGTCGTGCTGTGGCTCGGGTTCGGCCTGCAGCCGGTGTTCTTCTTCGTCGCCTTCACCTCTCTGCCGGTGCTGACCTTCGGCGTGGTCGGCGGCATGCGTTCGGCCGATGCGTCAGCGCGCGAGCTCCTGGCAACTGTCGACGCATCCAAGTGGGATGTTCTCTGGCGACTCCGATTTCCTGCCGCACTCCCGTCGATGTTCACCACCGCACGATTCGCGATCGGGTTGGCTCTGGCCGCGACCTATTTCTCTGAAGGAAGGTCGGGAGGTATTGGCGGGCTCGGCGAAGTCGGCCAACGTGCCGCGCTCGACTCGTCGTTCGCTGCTGAGGCCGCGTGGACAACGACGGCCTGCTGCACCGCGCTCGGGATCGCCGGACTCGTCGTGATTTCGATCGTCGAGCGGGCCGCACTGTCGTGGCACGTCTCGCTCCGGAACTGACATTGGGCGTTGCCAAAACTTTGGCCGAACGTGTCACGAACCGGCCAGATCACAACTGAGTGACGGTTGTGCGACGACAGTTGCGAGCGCACGCACCGTCATTAGTCTCGCCCTTTCAACGAATCGCTCGGCGGCTGTGGTTCATTTCCCGCGTGGACGCGCGTCGCTCCGATTCTTTGCCTCGAACCTCAGGATTGTCACCCGTATGCCTTCTCGCAACTCCGCCATCGCAGCTGCTGCACTCATTGCCCTCGCAGCATGTGGCAGCGACTCGAATTCGTCGGAATCGCTGCCTGGCGCCGACTCCAGCGTCAGCAGCGTGGACGCTGACCAGATTGCCGGCGACGTAGAACTCGCCGTCACCGCCGACGCCCCCTTCCCGGAGGCTCGCTGTATGGCCAACGAGGCGGCTGGCACCATCACGTTCCTCACCGGGTTCGACTTCGCAGCTGCATCATCGATCGTCGACGTCATCGCTGCCGATGCCACCGGCTATTACGACGAGCTGTGCCTCGACGTCGAAGTCGTCGCCGGCTTCTCGTCGAGCAACTACCCGCTCGTCGCCTCCGGCACCGCACAGTTCGCGTCCGGCGGTTCCTTCAGCGAGGTCGTGGCGTTTGCGAACGCGAACGACGTGAATCTCATCGCCACCACGGTCGAAGGGCGCAGCGCCATCGACACCCTGATCGTCAAGTCGGGAACGGCCACCGAGTTGTCGGAACTGGCGGGGACGACCATCGGCGTGAAAGGCAAGCTCCCACCGTCGGTCGACGTCATGTTGCGGGGCGCAGGCCTCTCCGAAGGTGACCAATTCGACACGGTGCTTCTCGATGGCTTCAACCCGATTGCCCATCTTGCGCTCGACATCGACGGACTTCCCGGCTGGAAGAGCAATGAGGTTGGTGCCCTCGAGCGTGCTGGCGTCGGCGTCCAACTGTTCGACCCGCTCGACTTCGGCGTTCCCGGTTCGTTCGGCGTGATCTTCACCACCGCGGAGTTCGTCGAAGAACATCCGACCGCAGCGCAGGACTTCACCCGCGCCACACTGCGCGGGCTGGCCGATGCAGTCGCCGACCCTGAAGCGACGTCCGCCATCGCGATCGAGCGGATCACCGAAAACGGCAATCCGAACTTCCTGTCCCCGGAAGGCGAGGCCTTCAGGTGGGAAACCGAAGCCGACTTGATCCTTACAGGCAACCCCGAGGGCGCCGGCCTTGCGGTACCCGACCCGGTTGCGCTGCAAGCGGAGATCGATGCCTACGACGAAGTGATGTTGTTCGGCACCGGCGAAACTCCCTCGGCCGTCGACTACCTCTCAGGCAGCGTGACATCCGAGCTGTACCAAGACACCACGCTCATCTGGCCGTCCTGAGCCGCGCCATCAGCTCGGCGGCGACCGCGGTCGCTGCGATCAGCCGAGTGCGCCACGGTCGATGAGCAGCGTACGAGCGCTCTCGACATCGCTGCGCAGTTGCTCGATCAACGCCTCGATGCCATCGAACTTGCGCTCTGACCGCAAGAAGTCGGTGAATCGGACGCTGCCGGACTCACCGTAGAGGTCCCCGTCGAAGTCGAGCAGATGCGCCTCGAGCAGCGACGTCTCGGCGTGCTCGTAGAACGTCGGTCGGCGTCCGAGGTTGATCGCACACCCATGTGTGTCGCCATTTGGTCGCTCGTAGCGCCCGACGTACACGCCGTCGGCGGGAAGACAGACTCTGTTCGAGACTTCGACGTTTGCCGTCGGGAAGCCCAACAGCCGTCCGCGTTGGTCTCCCTTGACGACCGAACCGCGCACCTCGTACTCGCGGCCGAGCATTCGGTTGGCGGTGGTGATGTCGCCACCGGCGAGTGAGCGGCGGATCGCCGTTGAGCTCACCGGCTCGTCGATCCCGTCGGTACGCGAGACCAAGTCGAGCGGCAGCACGTCGAAGTCGTGCTCGAGGCCGATCTTGCGAAGCAGTTCGACGTTGCCCCCACGATTGCTGCCGAAGTGGAAGTCCTCACCGATCACGATTGCCGCGACCGACATGCAATCGATCAAGACACGCTGGATGAAGGACTCGGGCGATTCGGTGGCTTGCTCCTCGTCGAAGTGGACGATCACGGCAGCATCGAGCCCGGTTGCTTCGAGCAGTTCGAGCCGCTGGTCCGCTCCGGTCAGCAACAGCGGCGCCGATTCCGGTCGCACCACGGTGGCCGGGTGTCGATCGAAGGTCACCAGCGCGCTTCGACAACCGCGCTCTTCGGAGAGCCGGCGGACCTGTTCGATCACCTGTTGGTGCCCGACGTGGACGCCGTCGTAGGCGCCGATCGTCACCACGGCACGTTCACCCGGGAAAGCCGGCGTCGATTGATCAGAGATGATCCGCACGCTTCAGACGCTAGTGCGAGGGGCCCCACATGGCCACGTCCGGGTCATGCGCACCACTGCGCCATCCGTGAAACCAGGGTCAATCGGTGGGCACGACGACCATCGGCTTGGCGTCGGCGGAACCAATCCGTTCATACACCGCGGCGAGCGAACCGTCTTGTCGAAACAGCGCCCACGGGCCTGCGCCCTCCCATGCGGGCAAGACGCGGCCGTTGGCGACGAACGACTCGAGTTGCTCAGTCAGATCGACTCGATCGAGCGTTCGGACTGCTTCTTCCACGGGGAGGAGCGCACAGTCGTCAGGACCGGCAGCTTCTCCGATCAAGAAGCGCCCGACCGCAGTGCGCCGCAGGTTTCGAAGGTGCGCACCGCCACCGAGCAGATGCCCCAGGTCAGCGGCGAGCGTGCGAATGTAGGTCCCGGCACCGCACTCGACGGCGGCGAGGAAGACGTTGGGCTCGTCGGTCGGCATCAGCGTGAAGCTCGACACGGTGACCGGTCGTGGAGGGCGGTCGACCTCGATGCCGGCACGAGCGAGCTCGTGGAGCCGCTTGCCGTCGATCTTGACCGCTGACACCATGGGTGGGATCTGCTCGATATCGCCCACAAGGTGCTCGTCGATGAGCGCTTGCGCGGCTTCGAGCGACACATTCATCTCGTGCGTCGCGGTGATTTCGCCGTCGGCATCGAGCGAATCGGTCTCGACACCGAACACGATCTCGCCGACGTAGGCCTTCGACGTCTTCTCGACGAAGCGAAGCAGCTTGGTGGCCTTGCCGACCGCAACCACCAGGACCCCGGTCGCGCTCGGATCGAGCGTGCCGCCGTGTCCGACCTGGCGTTCGTCGAAGCGCCGGCGCAGCATCGCGACCACGTCATGACTCGTGACACCGGAAGGCTTGTCGACCACCGCGATTCCGTGGGTCGTCGCCGGCTTCTTTCGCCTGGCCATCGGCTCAGCCTCAGCGCTTACGTTCGCGGTCAGCGCGCAAGATGTCGTCGATTCGCTCCGCCGAACGAATCGCGATGTCGGGGCGGAAGTCGAGGATCGGTGTCTTCTTCGCCCGAATCTG
>CALICC010000302.1 GCA_938049325.1 uncultured Ilumatobacter sp.
CGCATCATCGCCACGCTGCCGATCTGCGTGACCGACGATCCGGCTCCGGCTCGGGAGCGGCTCACCGCCAACACCTCGATGTACGCAACGCTGCCGTCGTATCAGGCGATGTTCGAGCGTGAAGGCATCTCCGAAACCGGCGACCTCGCGATGATCGGCGGCGAGGCCGAGGTCGAAGAACTCCTTGCTGGCCTCGCTGCCGCCGGCGTGACCGACTACGCCGCCTCCGAGTTCGGACTCAACACCGACGACCGGCAGCGAACCCGAGCACTCCTGAAACGACTCACCTCGTCCGCTTCCTGAGCACAAGCCCGGAGGAGGCTCTGGGGTGATGCGACGAATCGAGATCATTGAACGTCCCCGCTTCGGTCACGAAGGAACGTCGTCGCTGCAACAAATCGTGAACGCAACGATCCCTGCGGGCAAGTACCTGGTGTGCACGCCGCCCCACGAACAGAGTGCCCCGACCGGGGCGGCGAGAATGTCGTCGTGACGATCGATGCCACCGATGCTGCGCGTGAACTGTTCACGGCGCACGCGGCAGATCTGCACGCGTATGCGGCACGTCGTGTCGGGCGCGATGTGGCCCAAGATGTCGTGGCGGAGACGTTTCGCCAGGTGATCGAGTCGTGGGACACGTTTGACAGCGAACGGGGGAGCCGTCGTGGGTGGCTGTTCGGCATCGCGACGAACGTGATGCGACGTCACTGGCGAACGGAGCGACGGCGCATCGAGACGCTCGCCCGCGCTGTTGGTCGAGAGTTGCGTTCGAGCAGCGACGACCAGCTTTCCGGCGTCGATGCGCGGATCGACGCGGATGGCGAGGCGATCGGTGTGCTCGAAGTGGTCGCCGAGCTGTCGCCGCAGGACCGAGAGCTGCTCACTCTCGTTGCGTGGGAAGAGATGGCGCACAGGGACGTCGCCGACATCTTGAACATCCCGGCCGGCACCGTTCGATCCCGGCTGCACCGGATCCGCCGACAGCTCGATCGAGCTCGATCAACGACGTCAACCGCGCCGGCCAACACTTCGAAGAAGGGAAACTCTCATGAACTCGATCGATGACTTTCGTGCCCTGCGTCCCGAGGCCGACCCGGTGTCGCCGGACGAACTCGACGAGATCTGGGCGTCTGTTGTGGGTTTGCCTCGCACAGAGGAGCCATCGCTCGAGCGCGTTGTCCGAGAGGCCCCCGTGGTGAGGCGCCGTCGGCGCGTTGCAATGCTCGGCGCAGCGGCCATCGTTGCGGTCGGGGTCGGTGCGCTGGTGATCATGGATCGCCCGGCGGCTGCGCCCACCATTGCGGACCAGACCGTGCCATCAACAGATCTCAGACCCTCGACAGATCTCGGGCCACCGCTGGAAGACGACGACCCGCCACTCGTGGAGCTCGGCGAGTCGCCGAAGTGGATTGCGCCCGCGGGTTGGACGCAGACGGAGCTCTTCTCGTCGCCGTCCGATCGAGAGGTCGCCCTGTTTGCGGGGCCGGCGGGTATCGATCATTCGTGGGTGGCGATCATCGGAGGGATGAGCGAACCGCTGGGCGGTACCCCCGAGCCGTTCGAGTGGCCCGACGTTGCCGATGGGACGCTCTTCGCCGAGCGCCGCGTGAACGACGCTGGCAACTATGTGATCAGCGCCGGCGGCGTGTCGACGGAAGATGCCGATGCCGTCTTCGACACGTGGATGGGCGGTGGTGCGCTACCTGCCGGGTTCACGGCGATCGAGGGTCCAGACGTGGCGGCGTCGATGCAGTTCGTGCGCTATCGGTTCGTGAGTGATGCGGGCGATGTCATGCAGTTGGAAGTGCAAGGTGGTGGTGCGGACAGGTTCGACCAGGAGCGTTCGATCGACGACGGTGGTGAACGGTTCGCTGCGTCGGCTGTGATCGACGACGCGGACGTCGTGAACCTGTCGGAGTACACCTTGCTGTTGCGGACCGGGTTCTGGGTGACGCAGGTGACGACCTCGGCACCACCCGACGACCTGGACGAGTTCGCGCGGCTCGTCGAACAGCTACGGCTCGACGGTGAGCCGATCGGCGTCGTCGCCCCATTGGATGATGCGACGCTCGCCCTCGGAGACTCCGTGCTGCTCGGTGCGGCTGAGGAGCTGTACGTCCGCGGCATCGTCGTCGATGCGGTCGCGACCCGCACGTTCTCCAATGGTCTCGACACCGTTCGCGCACTCGCCGAAGTCGACCGGTTGCCCCGCGCCATCGTGGTTCATCTCGGCAACAACGGATTGATCACGACCGGACAACTGGACGAGATGATGGAACTCTTGAGTGACGTGCCGCGGGTCGTGGTCGTGACCGTCGATGTCGACGAACCGTACGCGGCAGGAAACAACGCGCTCTTGCGATCGCTCCCGGCGAACTACGACAACGTCGAAGTGTTGGACTGGGCAATACTCGTCGACGAGTGTCCCGGTGACTGCCTGTTCGACGACGGGGTGCACTTGGCACCCGACGGTCGCGCCTACTACGCCGCGCTCTTCGCCGACCTCTGAGCGATCTTCCACATGCCGACCGCCATCGGGATCTGCATGGGGAGGCGAAGCCAGTTGACGACGCGGCCCGAGCCCACTGCGGTGCCGACCGACCGGGTCATCTTGCCATCGACCGGCTGGATCTCGACGTTGTTGATCGCCATGTCGATGTTCGCGGGGAACACAGCGGCGGTGAGCGCTACCAGCCCGAGTGCGCTTCGCCGACGGGTCGACGGCACCAGGAGGCCGGCGGCGAGCGCGATCTCTGCCGCGCCGCTCACCTGATTCGCGAGCTTCGCGCTCGGGAACCAGTCAGGGACCACCGCCTCGAAGAAGTCGGGTCGCACGAAGTGCATGACCCCTGCGCCTCCAAAGAACGCTGCGGCGACTGCTGTTCCACGATCGATGAAAGGCATGGGTTCATGCTGGCACTCTGCGACCTACGCTGAAGAAATGAGCGAAACGACGAATGTCGACGTATTGCCGTCCGACTGGCGTGACCAAGTGCTTCAGTTGGCAGAAGAGAAAGACGCCGTCATCCTGGCGCACAACTACCAACTTCCCGAGATCCAAGACATCGCTCACCACACCGGCGACTCGCTCGGACTGTCGCGGGTTGCGGCCGAGGTCGATGCCTCGACAATCATCTTCTGCGGCGTCCACTTCATGGCGGAGTCGGCGAAGATCCTCAGCTTCGACAAGACGGTCCTGATCCCCGACGAGCGCGCCGGCTGCTCGCTGGCCGAGACGATCAACGCCGACCAGATGCGCGCCTGGAAGGCCGAACACCCTGGCGCTGTCGTGGTCAGCTACGTCAACACCACTGCCGCGGTCAAGGCCGAAACCGACATCTGCTGCACGTCGTCGAACGCCGTCGAAGTCGTGCAGTCGATCCCGGATGACACGCCGGTGCTCTTCGGGCCCGACCAGTTCCTCGGCGCCCACGTGCAGCGCATCACCGGTCGCGAGAACATGCGCATCTGGATGGGGGAGTGCCACGTGCACGCGGGGATCAACGGTGCCGACTTGAAGGAACGCGTCGAAGCCGAACCCGAGGCCGAGCTGTTCGTGCACCCCGAGTGTGGCTGCGCGACGAGCGCGCTGTACCTCGTCGGCGCCGGCGTGGTGCCCGAGGAGCGAACCAAGATCTTGTCGACAGGTGGGATGATCACTGCAGCTCGCGAGACCACGGCGAGCACGGTGCTGGTCGCCACAGAAACCGGAATGATCCAC
>CALICC010000303.1 GCA_938049325.1 uncultured Ilumatobacter sp.
GCGGCATCGGCGTTCACCGAGACCTCGAGCGTTCCCACGCCAGCCACGCCAGCCACGTTGACCACATAGGTCGTTGCGTCGACGGTTGCCGACACAGTCACCGCATGTCCGCTGACGTTCGCAGTACCTGCGACGCGTACGTCGTCGGCATCAAAGCCTGTGACCGGCTGATCGAACGTCACGTCGAACACAACTGGGTCGTCATTGGTCGGGTCGTCTTGGCCGACTGCGGTGGTCACCGCGACGGTTGGTGTCGTCGCGGTTCCCACGGTCACGTCCACCGTGGCCAACTCCGACACGCTCTGGCCGTCGTCGGCAACGAACGTGAACGTGTCGACGCCGACGAAGTTCGGGAACGGCACGTAGGTGAGATTGGGCGCATCGCCTTCGAGGAAGCCGTGTTGTGGCGCATCGATCACTCGGTACACGAGCGGGTCGGCGTCGGTCGCTTCAAGCTCAATGGCACCGCCGGCGTCCGTGTTCGTGGTGACGAACACCGACTGGTCAGCAGCAGTGGGCGATGCGTTCTCGACGGTCCACCGGTAGCTCCACACGCTCCCGGCTTCTCCACCGACGGTCACCCGAAGACGCGCGTCGTGAACCCCGACAGCGAGATCGCTCAATGAGTACGGGCTCGTGCAGGTCTCGAACGTCGCTCGATCGAGCGAGCACTCGACGGTGCCACCCGACGGCACGGTGAAGACAAACTCGGCGTTTCCGTTCGGACTCGGGTCGGCCGGCACCGAGGCCACCGTTGGCTGCGGACCGATCGCGTCCACGGTCCACGTGTACGTCACCGGCGTCAGGTCGGCGAAGCCTCTGTTGTCGGTCGCGGCCACGGCGAGGGTGTGCGAACCACCGGCGAGATCGACGACCGTCCACGTTTCGGTGCATGAGACCGCCGGACGCCCATCGAGCTGACACCTGTAGGCCACGGCCGGGTTCGTGCCGGCGATCGAGGCGAACACGAAGTTTGCCGTCGTCGTCGAATCCGGCTCGGTCACGAGTTGCGTCTCGGCCCGCACATACGGCGTCGGGCCATCGGTCGGCGTCAGGTCGATCGTGCTCGTTGCGTCGATCGCCGTCTCGCGCCCGGCGAGGTCGAACGCACGCACCGCAATCGGCACCGTCGTTCCATCGGCGCCAGGGATGCGCACGGCGGTGTGCCACGACGTGGCATCAAAGAACGCTTCGGCCCACGGCTCGTCGCCCACCTTGATCTGGACGGCGGCGATGGTGCCGCTATCGGAGACGGCGCCACGGAACTGATACACGTCGCTCCCGACGGCCCACGTGTCTGCGAGCGACACGTCCGTCGACTCGAGCGTCAACGCCGGTGCGGCGGTGTCGAGGTAGAACTCCACAGGCGCGGAGATCGCTGTCTCCCCCGCCCAGTCTTCGACACTCACGACGAGGTTGTGGGTGCCTTCGTTCGTGATCGATACAGCCAGCACTTCTTCGTGGCTCACGATTGCATCGCGATCGAAGGTGCGTTCGCCAACGACCGTGCCATCGAGTTCCAACGTGATCGCCTTGATCGACGCATCGGCCTCACCCGACACCATCACCCCGATCGAGTCGCCTGCAGCGACGTGCTGGCCTCTGGTCGGAGTCACAACCGCTGCATTCAGCCCAGGCTCCAACTTGGACTGTGCCTCAGCCGCGGCCCCCGTCGGCTGCGCTTGCTGTGTGGTGCAGTTGCCGAAGAGGTCACACACGGTGATGGATGCTGGTCGCCGATCGAAGCGCTCGGACCTCGTGTACTCGGATTCGAGTCCTGTGAGCACGGTCTGGTCTGGGAAGACGGTCTCGAGGAGCGGGTCGACACTGAATGTGCGCACCGGTCGCTCGAGTGTCCGACCCGGACAATCGAATCCCGACTCGGTGAGGTGCAAGTCCTCGGCTTCACAGCGATAGGTCACTTCAACTCGGCGACCGTTGCGATGCGTCACGCCGGTCGCTTCGACCGAGAGCGAGACGCGTGGGGCGCGCGTGTCGATGATCCCGCGCCAGACGTTCGCAATGACGGATTGGTTGCCGGCGACGTCGGTGGTCCGCAGTTCCATCTGGAAGTGGTTCTCGATGTCGGCCGGAATCTCGAATTGCCACGTGGTGTTGATCACGCCAACGCCACTGCGGCCGAGCACCGCCGGCTGCCAGTCAAAGGTGTCGGCGACGTCAGTGGGCGTGGTCCCGTCGGGCACAGCGAGCACGGCCTGGATCGGCGTGAACGCCACGTCGACACCTGCGATGCCACCGCCTTCCACGTCGAGCACGCGGCCGCCGATATCGACCGTGTCGCCGATCGAGTCGCGGCGCGCATCGCGCTGGCTGAGGATCGCGGTGGGAGCGACCGCGTCGAGACCGAGCGTGCTGCTCGTTCCAACGGTTTGATTGCCCGCCACGTCGGTGGCGCGCACGTTGATCTCGTAGAGACCACTGATTTCTGCACTCGCCGCGAGGACGTAGTCGATGGTCCATGAGCCGTCGACTGCGACAGCTGTCTGCCATCCGTCGGCACCGGGACCGGAGTCGGTGGCCCGTACCTGCACCTCGACACCATCGATCGCCACGCCACTGCCGACATCGCTGACCAAACCGGCCAGTGCAATCGTCGACTGGCCGTCGGCGCTCGTGTCCGGCGCAACCGGCAGACCATTGCCTGGCGCGGTCAAGGTCACCTCGGGATCGACACCGTCGACGGTGAGAATGAACGGCGCACCGGGCACTTCCACATGGCCGAGGATGTCGGTCGCACGGGTGCGGATCGACATCGAGCCGTGACGGACGGTCACATTGACCACCCAAGCGCCCAAGCCCTCTGCTTCGATCCACTCGCCGCCGTCGACGCTGACTTCGACCTTGGCAACGCCAGCACCAACCGCTCCGTTCGGCGCGACGTCGTTGGCGTGTCCGCTCAGCAGGTACGTGTCACCCGGTTGAGCCGCGATATCGATCGATGTCGCTGCATCGTCGAGAATTGCGCCGACCGTTGACGTCGGAGCATCGTTGTCGACGGTGAGGTTCAGCGTGGCGGATCGCTCGATCGTTGCGAGCGTGCCCGGTTCCGTGAACGACACACCGGTGACGACGGCTTCGAGAGGTGCGGTCGTCGTGATGACGCATCTTGGATTCTCCTGGCGCGAGAAGATCTGACCGAGACGTTCCTCTCCGAGTGCTGCTGGGAACACTTGGAACTGGTCGAGCGTGGCGGAGCCGGCGCTGCCAACAATCGTCAAGGTCGCAGCGTCTGCGGTTTCAAGATCCGCTGTATCGAACCGCACGTCAACGAGCGCACCGTCGATGGAAACAGCGAGGACTCCGACGCCGGCGACGGGGCCGCCGTCGGCCGACCTGGTTGCTGCGATGAAGTGCCATTCACCGTCGTTGACGGTTGAGTCGACCGACATGGTTCGGCCTGATCGCCACGTGACGATGCCGGTGTCGTTGTCGATGGACAACTCGTATCCGTCCGTCCCTGTTCCGATCGTGAATGGAGCTCCGCCCAACTCGTCGGCCTTGTACCAGAAGGCCAGCGTGAGGTCGTCGGCCATCGGGCTCGCCACGGTGATGGCATCTGCTGGGGAATCGAAACGGAGACCGAAGTCTGATCCGCCGGCTTGGGGAGCGCCAGCGACACCGATGCCCGGTGATCCACCGGCCACGATCATGGCGTCGTTGCCCGTGCGGGCGGAGTTGATCAACGTCGAAGCGCCCGGCAGGTCCTCGAAACGCAGGTCGACGAACGGGAATGCAGCCGGAGCCGGGCAAGCAATCGCAGCGCCGGTCATCTCGCGCGTCGCTCCGCTGAACGGTGGGGTGAACTGTTCACTGTGCAGCGCCTCGTCCTGCAGATCGAGTGCCAGCGACTGCACAACTCGGTCCAGTTTGAAGGGGTTGGCGTTCACGGCGCTCACGAGCCAGGTCGTCGTGATCGGGTTGAACGCGACGAGCGGTTCGATGTGGCCGGCAGCGAACAGCTGTTGGCGCCCGCCGACCGCTTCGTTGCCAGCGACGAGTTGGCCGAAGACACCGTCGTTGTTCTCATAGACGAGCAGCGACGTGGCGCTCGTCGGATCATCCGCGATGTCGTAGGCATCGACCGGCTCGCCCGTGATCAGAACACCAGGTGCGGGGGTGCCGAGTGAACGAGCGCGCAACTCGCACGCGCTGCCAGCGCACTGCGTCCAGGTCGCTCGATAGTCGTCACCCGTCCAGGTCACACCGAGGTCGCTCACGGTGATGATTGCTGAGGTCGAGTTCTGGAAGACGTACCGCTCAGCAGCCATCGGTCGACCGAAATCATCGAACGACTGAGTCACGACGGTGCGACGCGTGTAGTCGCCACCGACGACACGCCCAATGGTGAACTCCCGAATCCAGGTGAGCTCGAAATTCGTTCCATCGCTCGTCACGACCGGTTCCAGATCGGCGACATTGAGAATCGACTGGACCTGCAGGCCACCGGGGAACGACACGTCGCTCAGCCCACCGCTGGTGACTTCACCCGGCGTGTCGATCGAACGATCCACGACACCGGTCATCGCGGCGGCGATCCGATCGATCTGCTTCCACGGTATTCCGAGCTCGATGCTCACCGCCGAGTCCTGGCTCGCCGGCAGCTCTCGGAAGGTGACAGGAGTATCGAAGAGGTCAGCGCTGAGGATGTAGTCGAGATCACCGCCCTCGAGCGGATCGGTGCTTGGCGTGCCAGAGGTGTACGTCTCCGGGAACATCGGCTCGTAGGTGCCGACCTCATCGAATTGGATGTCGATCGGCGAGGCGGGGACGAGTGGCGAAACGTCGTTCTCGAGAACGATGAGCGAGGTACCGCCGCAGAATTCGAGGTCGCCGTCGCCCTGCGAGTCGTCGAGGCCCCATCTTTCGAAGTCCACGACCTCGACCACGTCGCCGGTGTCGATGTTCGGCTCGTAGAACAGTCGCCGGAAGGAATCGGGTGCAGCGGGATCGCGGACATACACCGTCACGTCGATGCCACCAGATGTGTCGCGGTCGGCCGTTGCGGTCACCGTCGCGCTCGTGATGACGTTGCAGTTCTCTTGCTGCTCCCAGGTTGTGAGGCAGTCTCCTCTGTCGTTGCAGGCAATCCCAACACCGTCGTCGCCCGACAACGAATCCGTGTCTTGCGGACACTGAGTCAGTTCTTCGTGACAGCGCGGCCAGATCCCTGTCCCCGTTGCAAGCTCCTCGCCGGTCTGCGGTGTCTGAGCGTCGTCGTCGAGTTTTTCCTGCGCCCCGGTGGTGAGGTCGCGGTTGATGACGTCTTGCGCTCGGCCGGTCTCACCGATATCGCAGGGCCCACCCGGGTCGCACACAACCCAGACCTCTGCCTGGGTGTAGTCGTCGACGCCGTCGACGCTGTTGGACGCCACATCGACCTGTCCGAACGGATTGCCGGGTACGCCATCGAGAGGAACGCCGTTGGCAACGACCATGGCCGCCGGGTCGGGCGCCTCAGTCGGGGTGGTGCGGGCGCGTACGTCAGCATCAACCGAGACCGTTTCGCTGACTCGGTCTGTCGGAACCGAGAACGAGTTCTCGTTGCTGACCGATTGCGAACCATCGAACGTGTCGGGATCAAACGGCAGCAGTGCTGGCGGCGTCGGTGCGCCGTACGGCAGCGCCAGGTCGAGCACACTCGGCTCGACTCTCGTGGTCGTCTCGACCGTCGAGGTGACGTTGACCGCCTGGCCTGGTGTGACGAAACCATCGGCATCGTCGACCGTCAGCACGATGCTGAGCGGCGCCACGTTTGCAATGTTCGGGTGGAACGCGCGTCCGTTCTCATCGAACCGGCTCTCGGCACTCTCGGAGAGTTGCCGTTCGGCCTTGTCGTTCACTCCGTCGCCGTCGCCGTCGATGGTGAGCGGGTCGGATGACACCCAGACTCCCGCGGGGTCGGTGGGGGGCGAATCATCGCTGAGGACGACCCACCAGCCGCCTTCGACCGCTCCGGTCGGGACCATTGTGCCGGTCGAGGCGTCCCGTTCGAACACCAGGTGGCGGACTTCTATGTTGTCGTCGAGGCCGTCGTTGTCGGTGTCTCTGCTCAGCGGATTGGTGCCGAGCCGAAGTTCTTGAGCGTCGGTCAACGTGTCGCCGTCGGTGTCGGCGCGAATCGGCGAAAGCGCGACGCCCAATGTCCGCTGATCGAGTTCGAAGAGGTCGCTGAGACCGTCGCCGTCGGAGTCCCACGAATTGTCGTCGGGGTCGACGCCGCCGACGTGGACGCCGTTCGATCCATCGGCATCAGCATCGTCGAGCGGAGCAAACGAGGTTTCCCACGCGAGGCCGAAACCACCATCTCGCGCCTCGATCGCCGTGAAATCAGCAAGCGTTGCCGGGAAGATGTCGAACTCGAGCGGATCGAACGAGCTCGTGAACTCGCCGTCGATTCGCTCCGAGGTACACGCCCACAGCCAGCACTCGAACGCCGGGACGTCGTACTCGGCGTTGAGGTGGTACTCGAACGGTTGATTGATGCCGGCCTGCTCGAACGCGATGCCCTCGGCCACGGTCACCACGTCGGTGCGAAACGCCTCGTACCTCTGGACGGCCGAGGTGTCGAAGAAGCCACCGACGTAGCTCGTGACACCGCTCTCTTCGACGGTCCACTCATCGGTGTTGTCGAACGTGGGTGCCACCGGCTCCGGCGACGTCAGTGTGTACGTGAACGTCGACGACCTCAGCCGCTCTTGGGAATAGAACTCGGGGTATGAGGCGTCGGCACCGCCTTGTGAAGGGAGTGCAGCCTTGAGTTCGGTGTCGACGGGCACAGCAACGTTCAAGCGGTTCCCGACGGAGTAGCCCGCTGCGGCGTCGAAGAGTCCAAAGACCGGCTGTCCGGTGGAGACGAGATCCTCGTTGGCCAAGTCGACCAGCGGCGCCTCGTCGTAGATCGCGCCTGCGATCCCTTCGACAACGGCACCGCCGATCGTGAAGCATCCCTCGTCATCCGGTTTGTCGGTGTCGGTCTGGCAGATGAGGGTCAAGATCGCATCGACCGCTCCCAAGATCCCGACCAGGATCAGCCCGACGGCCGTGAGTGAGATCAATGCAAGAAGCACGGTGTAGATCGTCGACGCGAGCGTCGTGGCAAGCGTCCGGTTGAACGCCGAGCTCCCGGCTTCGAGCGAGGACAGTTCCGCGATCGCAAACGCCCAGGTCAACACCAGCACCACGGCAGTTCCGACCGCCGTGGCTTTCGCTGTTGCCCCGACCACCTCGGAACGGAGAAGGAGCAGTGACGTGTTGTTCGTGAGCCCTGCCGAAACAGCACGGGTCAGCGTGATCGCCGGGATGACTGCACCAGCGACCACTGACACAGCGAGCACCAGTGAGGTGAGGGTGATCGCGGCTTCCGAACTGCCGTCGGCAGTGAAGTACAGCACGGTCACCAAACCAGCGAGTGCGCCGACCAGCGCCACGCCAGCAACTGCTCCTACGGCGCGTCGCGATGCCGAGATGCTGTCGGTTGTGTTGATCAGGTCCTTCAGCGCGGCCTTGCCGCCACTCTTCAGCGTCGACAGCGGATCGAGCTTGCCGATCGCCTTCACGTTGGAATCTGCGTTCTCCAAGATGGAGTAGTACTTCAGATTCGCCACGAATTTGACGCTCGCACCGACGCCCGTCGCGATCGCGATGTAGGTCCGGATCTCACTCAGGTCCGAAACGTCCGAGATCGGAATCTCCACCGTGCCCGAGCCGGGCACCTCGGTCTGGAGCACCGCCGACACACCTTGCGACATGGTGAGTTGATAGAGCTGCATGAGCGTGTTTTGGCCCTTTTCGGTATCGGCGTCGGGCACCGATCCAGGACTGAGGAGTTCTTGATCGAGCAGTTCGCCGCCGAACTTCTCTTCGAGGTCCAGCCACACGGCCTCAGCGCTGCACTGGTTCCAATCTGCCGATTGGCCGGTGCCGCCGCAGAACGTCGTCCACTTCACGCTGCCGATCGTGGTGATCGGCACGCTGCTCACAGCGAGATCGACCGAGATGGCGTTGCCACTGATTCGGACATCGGTCGACCCGGTCACCAGCGCATCGGTCGTGAGCGTTCGGGTCGCCGACGACGACGCCGTCATCAGCTTCGGCATGATCCCGTTGTCGGCCGCCCAGAGATCACCGAACGTGCCATCGAGCACCTCCGCGGTGACGCCCGCCGTTTCGTTGATTCCTTCGGCAAAGGTCGCGGCGTTCACCTGCTCGACCTGGAAGACGTTCGGGACGCGGCTCGGCAACTCTGCTGCTCCGCCGTTCTGGTCGACGTCGAAGGTCTCAGCGATGTCGTCACTCGTGACTTCGTAGCGGCCGTTCGTTGGGTTGGCCGGATCCGCGGGTGCGGCCAGGAATTGCTGATTCATGACCTCTGCGAGCGCCCACGTCGGAACTTCATCACCGACGGGGTGCAACGTTGGGTCTTCGTAAATGGTCGCAATCGAGGCACCGTGCTCTTCGGTGACCTTGAGCCCGGTGAGCTCCCACGACTCGTAGTAGCGGTGCACCACTTGCTGTTCGTTCAGGCGATATCCGGTGGTCGAGCAACCGGATTCTCCGGGAGTCGCGCATGGCACGTCGTTGCGCATCCGGACCGTCCACACCATGCGCACGCTGTGTGCGCCGCTCCAGGTCGACCCCGAGGCGTAGAGCATTTGCCCGCTGAACGCGACACGCTCGCCAGTCTTGGGATCGGTCACCAATCTCAACGGCACGTACACCACTTGCTCGCCTGTTCCACCGCCAACCGTCGTCCTGTTGATTGCGTAGGCCTCGAGCATTTCGTCGGAAGGCAACGCGTGATCGCCCGGCAAACGGATCTCAAGCATCGGCACGAGCTGGAGATCGTCGACGCTGTCGTCGACATCACGGACCTGCCCGCCGTCGTCGCTCGGCCAATCCACCGGGTTCAAGGCGAACGTGAGGTGTTCATCGGCGCCAGGGCGCACCTGGAAGTCCACGGTCACCGGGATGTCTGAGCCAGCGGCAGCATCGATCTGCAGTTGCAGCGGATCGTCGTTGGTGAAGGAGTCGACCGCGGAGAACGGCGCAAGGTCGAGACGGTCGGGCACGCCGTCGTTGTCGTTGTCGTCGTCGAACAGGTCGGGAACTCCGTCGCCGTCGGTGTTGTCGGGCTGCCCGTCGCCGTTCGGGTCCCATTCGACGGCATCGCCGATGCCGTCGCCATTGCTGTCCGCTGCGCGTGGGTCTGTGAACCATGGGACGTCTTCGCCAGGCAGGTTGAAACCACGAACTTCGACACCATCGTCGATGCCGTCACCATCGCTGTCCGCGTGTTCGGGGAAGGTCCCAATGCTGACTTCGACGAAGTCGGTCAGTCCGTCCCCATCGGTGTCCGTGCCATCGTTCTCAAGCGCTGGGGCCGGATCGGACAGTTGCCGAAGCACTCCAGACGCGCGAAGCGGAGCGAGTCGGTCCTCACGTGGGTCGGCGAGGGCATCTTCTTGTGCCTGCGCGAGGGCATGCGCCTGTTCCGACTGGTTGTGTTCCTCGGCCTGCGAAGCTGCGCGCGCTCGTTGCTGTTCAGCGAAATCGGCGCCGGAGGAATGTGCTGATGCCGATGCCGAGACCGACAGCGAGCTCACGACGAAGCTCATGGCCAACGCCAGCGAGAGGCCCGTCGTGGGGAGGGGCTTCCACGCGTAACGGCGGGCACCCAGACCGAGCAGCGCAAGCACCAGCGCGATGACGGCAGCCACTCGGAGTGCGTCCGGAAGTGCTCCACGCCAATCGGCGAAGGGACCGATTCCACTCGACGTGGCGGCCGCGATCGAGGACTCGCCAAACGCAGAGAAGTCGACCGTGATGTTCGCGGTGGCCGATTCGCCGTTCTGTTCGGGGAACTGCAGCGTGAGGGTCTGACGATGAGGCAGACCTTGGGCATCGACCCAGAGCTCGCCGTCGCCGGTCATGGCTCGGTAGTAGGCAGAGGGTGCGAGCTGCGCTCCAGCCGGCAACTCGCCGCGCTGCGCCAGTGCGTCGCGAACCTGCTCGGCGACCGAGTCTGCAAATGCCGGCCCATCAACTCGGAACGTGTAGCGCGTGTAGGTGACACCGGCGCGAATTTCGACGCCGGCATCCGTCACGTCGCGCGCTGCTGCAAGGTAACTCATGAAGTCGCCTGATGGCGCCAGGCTCTCGGTGAACGTGGACGACTCCTGCCACTCGCCTCCGTCGACCTGCTGGAAGGTTGCTCCATCGGCGACTCGAACCGCCAAGCTCTCGGTGCCAGCCAGCACGCTGCCGCCGTTCGCCCAGAGCTTGAACTCCATGGCGGACCGGGCAACGTCAGCGTCACCTTCGAGGTAAAACTGCTCCGAACGGCTGGTTCGACCAGCGTTGGCCACAGTCGCTGCAGGCGTCGTGATCTGTTCGACGTCGCTGCGGAAGTGATACGAACCAGCAGATTGCGCGCGATCCCATGCCAGGTTCAAGGGGCCCGGGGTGGAGGCGTCAGCAAACGGCGACGTCCCGGTGACCGTTGCGGCCACGAGTGCAACGACGGTACACACCAGTGCAGTGGCGGCCGCGGCTCGACGGTGCCGCCGACGCCGAGCGGCGCGAGTCAGCAACGCGCCGTCAACCCATCGCCGAACGTTGCCCGTCAGAATTCGAATTGCTTGCATGACCGCCATCCCTTGTCTGTGGGACCCGGCCCACAGCGCCCGCGGACGGTATCCAGGGCCGCTGAGTCAGTCCTGAGTCAGACCTGAGCGGCACGGTTCGAGCACCGCCACCTCGCCTTCGACCGGCTCACGGCGCCGCCCGACGTCAGATCCAGACGGTTGGGTCAGTCGGAACGCCGGGCGGCTTGTTCGTCGAGCGCGGCGAGGAGTTCGTCCATGTTGCCGGGTTCGAGTTCGACCGTTGTGACCATGCTGTGGCTGGTGAGCGTGATCGTCGTGCGGATCTGATCGAGGAACACTTGACATCCCTCACACAGGCCGAGGTGGGTTTCGTAGTCGTCGAGGTCAGCGGCGTTGAGCGCGGATTCGAGGTAGTCGGTGACGAGTTCGACAGCATCCGCGCAGGTGATGCGGAGCTCGTTGTTGATGAAGGTCTGATCGTCTGTCATGAGAGGTAGTCCTCGAGTGCTTCGCGGACAGCCGCTCGACCCCGGTGAAGTAGAACCCGTTGATTGACTGTTGAGATACCCAGAGCGTTACAGACTTCGTCGGCAGTCCACCCCTCGACGTCGCGCATGGTGAGTACTTCTCGTTGTGTGTCGGGCAAGTCGTTGATGGCTTGGCGGATCCGGGTGCTGGTTTCGCGTGCTTCGAGTCGCTCGCCGGGCAGCGTGTCCCAACGCGTCGGCGCCTCGGGCCAGTAGCCGGAGCCGAGTTCGGAATGAACGAGCCGGTCGGGGTCCACCGATGGTTGGTCACCTGAGCTGCGAGCGCCCACGGAGGTGAATGGGACGATCTTTGCTTCGCGGACGGCAAGGGTGCGGACCTTGTTCAACATGATTCGGTAGACCCACGTCTTGAGTGCAGATCGACCTTCGAAGGTGTCGATGGACCTGATGACCGCCATCCAGGTCTCTTGCACGACTTCATCCGCGATCGCTGCCGGGAGGTAGGTGCGGGCGAGTCGCGTGAGCCCGGGATTCAGGTCGTTGACAATGGCTCGAAACGTCGCGTGATCACCCGCGCGGAGCGCCACGATCCGAACCCGATCGGGGTGATCATCTGGGAGCGGGTGCGGTCGCGACAAGAAAACTTCCGTGCGGTTGTAACGCCTGGGTCAGGCATTGGTCTGTGGTTTCGTGCGTCGCCGTGGCGCACGACAAGCAACAGGAGCACTCACACTATGTCTGACAACGACCTGCTCACCGCAGAACGCCGCGTGTCTCGCCCTCCGACGGACGACGAACCCGTGTGGCGACGGATTGCATCGCTGTATTCGTCGAGCGTGGGCCGCAAGTACGTCATGGCCCTCTCTGGACTCGCCATCGTCGGGTTCGTTGTTGTTCATCTGATCGGCACGCTGAAGATCTTCCTCGGCCCCGATGCCACGAACGAGTACGGCGAAGCACTTCGCGACCTCGCAGAACATCTCATCCCTCGAACCCACCTGTTGTGGATCTTCCGATTCGGTCTCATCGCCGCATTCGCCGTCCACATCCAGGCGGCGTTCAGTCTCGACCGACGAAACCGACGAGCCCGGGGACCATCACGCTCCTCACGCCAGCAACACGTCGCGGCCACCTACGCATCTCGCACCATGCTGTGGTCAGGAATCATCGTCGGTCTGTTCATCGTCTTCCATCTCGCGGACCTCACCTGGGGAACGACCAACACGAACTTCGAGCGAGGCGACGCGTACAACAACCAGATCTCCAGCTTCAAGAACCCGCTCAACACCGGTGTGTACCTACTCGGTGTTGCGGCGCTCTCCAGTCACCTCTTCCACGGATTCTGGTCTCTCACGCAGTCACTCGGCACCGCCATGACACAAATCAGCGAAACGGCAAGACGCCGAGCCGCCGCGGCAATGGCGATTGCCATCGGAGTGGGCTACGCATCGATGCCGCTTGCCGTGCTCACCGGGATCTTGGACTATGCGTGACCTGCTCCTCCCCGGCAGCCGAAATAGATCGTCATCACAACGGGTTGCAGCGATCCATGCTCACCTCGACCACGAGTCCATCGCAGATCGACACCGGCGACTGCCAGTCGTTTCTCGTGGTCTGTCACGCGGTCGGGCCGCGGCGGCTCGCGATCACGGTCGCCGCGTCGCTCGTCGCGATCGTGGGCAGCTCGGCAATCGCTTGGGACGGAGACGTCCCGGCATGGGAGCGTTCGATCCTCGAGTTCTTCAATGGGTGGCCGGGCTTCCTCGAACCGCTCTTCTGGGTACTCCAGCAGCCTGGCGTGCTCTTTGCTCCCGTCGTGGCAGGTGCGGTGGTCGTGTCGCGAACTCGTCGGTGGCAACACTTCGTCGCGTTCGCTGCAGTCCTCCCACTCAAGCTCGGGATCGAAAAGGGACTGGTCAAACAGCTGGTCGAACGTGAGCGACCGTTCACCTCGGTCGGGCCGACCGTTGACGTGCGCGGCCCGGCGTTCGATGGTCTGAGCTTCCCGTCCGGCCACACGACCACGGCGTTTGCAACGGCAATCCTCCTCACGGCGTTCCTGCCAAGGCGGTGGCAACCGGTGCCGCTGATCTGGGCGGCCGTGGTCGGCATCGCTCGGATCTACTACGGCGAACACAACGCTCTCGACGTGGTCGCCGGTGCAGCGCTCGGCGCGCTCTTCGCGACGCTGCTCTGGTTCGTCTTTCTGAATCGCTTTGCTCATCCCGACTGCGAATGCGCGCAGCGATGAGTACGACGACCCTGCTCGACACGCCGCGCCGCGAGCCCGACACCGACGACCAATTCCGTTCCGAGCCGAGCGAGCCCGACCGGCACCGGCGTCACGTCCGCTCCCCCGTCGACGTCCTGCGCATGATCGTGGGCGGTGTACTGATCGCAGCCGGCATCGGCGTCGCCAATCTGCTGGATTCCGCGTTCCTCGGCCTCAGCGCCGACGGAGGCACCGCGATGGAGGGCTTTCCGGGTTGGGTCGTCGACGTGCCCGCGACCGCGCTCGCGGCAGCGATCACGGTGACCGCCGCGGCCCTCGTCGCGTGGACGCTGTCGACGGGTCGGTTTCGTCGACTGTTCCTCTTCACGACCGCCGCCGCGATCGCGGCGATGGCGAGCATCGCGGTCGGCCACGCGATCTACTCGATCATCGATGACGCAGTTCGCGAAGCGTTCCGCGTCGACAGCGCGGGATTCCGGTTCACCCGCGGCGACAACATCGTGCATCCGGGCGACCCGCTCCTCGCAGGCTTCGTCGCGATCATCGGCATCGCCACCTCCTACGCCCGGCATTCGACGACACGGCGCATGGCGCTGCTCGCCGCCGCCTACGCGGCGGTCTCGCTCGTGTCGACCGGTGTGCCAGCGGTCGGCACGGTCGCCGATGTGGGTGTCGGCGTCCTCACCGCATCGCTCGTGCTGCTGATCGCCGGCCGCCACGACCTCACACCCGATCACGCCGAGATCGAGGTCGCACTCGGTTCGATCGGCCTCGAGGTCCACCACCTGGAGCGTCTCGCTGTCGATGCACGTGCCTCCGCTCCCTGGACCGCGACGCTGAGCGACGGTCGGCGAGTCTTCGTGAAGGCGCTGGGGAGCGATGAACGCAGCGCCGACCTGATGTTTCGCGCCTACCGATGGGCCCGGCTCCGCAAGACCGGCGACCACCGTCCCTTCGTCAGCCTGCAACGCTCCGTCGAACACGAAGCGCTCGTGTCGCTGCAGGCAGCCGCGCTGGGTGTGCGAACCCCAAGGATCCTCGGAGTCGCCACTGCTGGCATCGACGGGATGGTCTTGATCTACGAGGCGATCGAAGGAAGCTCGGCCGACACGCTCGACGACCTCGAAGACCACACGTTGGAGGGCATCTGGTCGATGGTCGGGCAACTGCATCAGAACCGAATCGCACACCGCGATCTGCGTCTTGCGAACATCTTCATCGACGTGGACGGCCAACCATGGTTGATCGACTTCGGCTTCTCCGAACTCGCGGCATCTGACCAACTGATCGGCACCGACGCGGCCGAACTCCTGGCATCCACCGCCGCAGTCGTCGGGCCGCGACGCGCGGTCGCAGCTGCACATCGCAGCACCGGCCACCGCGAACTCGAACGCACCATGCGATGGCTCCAGCCGCTCGCGCTCAGCTCCGCCACGCGCCAGTCGATCGGTGGAACCAAAGGCATCGCCCCGATCAGAGAACTCCTGATCAACGAGTGCGGCATCAGCGAGGAGCCGCCCCACAAGCTCGAACGCATCGACCGCACCACCCTGTTCATCTTCGCGACGCTCGGACTCAGCGCCTGGTTCCTGATCCCTCAACTCGCCGATCTCGACCAGGTCTGGGAGCAAGTGCAAAGCGGGTCGCCTGGTTGGGGCGTTGCCGCGATCGCGTTCTCACTGCTGACCTACGTCGCGGCGACGGCGTCGCTGCTCGGCGCGATCCCGGTCCGGTTGAAGTTCGCGCCCGCGCTGGCCGCGCAACTGGCCTCATCGTTCGCGCACCGAGTCACACCCGCCAAGGTCGGTGGGGTTGCCACCAACGTCCGCTACTTCCAGCGCCGAGGCGTTCCCACCGCGGTCGTTGGCACCGCAATCGGACTCAACGCGATTGCCGGGTTGATCATGCACGTCACGCTCATCGTGCTGTTCTTCCTGCTCTCGAGTGCGGACGGCGGCGTCGAGCTGCCACTGCCGTCCCCCTCCACCGTTGGGCTTGCGTTCGCGATCCTCGCGACCGCGATCGCCGTCGCCCTCGCGCTCCCGCAAACACGCCGACTCGTCGTCGAGCATGTGATCCCTCAGCTACGTACCGGGTTGACATCGCTCGTCACCATCGCACACAGCCCGGCTCGACTGCTCGCCTTGTTCGGCGGGTCCGCCGCCATCACGCTCGCCTACACACTGGCCATGATCGCGAGCCTGCAAGCGTTCGGCTCCGACGCCTCGCTTCCCCTCGTCGCGCTGCTCTTCCTCGCCGGTTCGGCAGTGGCGACGGCAGCACCGACACCGGGCGGACTGGGAGCAACGGAGGCTGCGTTGATCGCAGCGCTGAGCACGATCGAACAGGCCGACATCGTCGTGCCCGCCGTCTTCCTCTATCGACTCGTCACGTTCTGGCTGCCGATCCTGCCCGGTTGGAT
>CALICC010000304.1 GCA_938049325.1 uncultured Ilumatobacter sp.
GTGGCGGTGCGGCCGGCCTTGAGCTTGGCCATGGAGCCTTCCGACTTCTCGAACGTGCCGTTCTTGCCGAGCCACGCCGCCTTGTAGATGAGGCCGCGGCAGGCTTCGATCTCGGTCGCCATGTCAGCGAGCATGAACGCAATCGACTGGTTCATGATGATCGCACGACCGAACGCCTCGCGCTCCTTGGCGTACTGCAGCGAGTATTCGTAGGCGGCACGTGCCACACCGAGCGCCTGAGCGCCAACGGCGGGGCGAGTGGCCTCGAAGGTCTGCATTGCGGCTTGGGCGTTGCCCTTCTCGCCACGGCGGACACGGGCGAGGCGCTCGTCGAGCTTCTCCTTGCCACCCAGGAGGCAGCGGCCCGGCACGCGCACGCCGTCGAGCACGACCTCTGCGGTGTGGCTCGCACGGATACCGTGCTTCTTGTACTTCTGGCCCTGTGACAGGCCCTTGGTCCCAGGCGGGACGACGAAGCTGGCGTGGCCCTTCGAGCCGAGCTCGGGGTCGACCACAGCAACCACGACGTGGATGTCGGCGATACCACCGTTGGTGATCCATGCCTTGGTGCCGTTGAGCACCCACTCGTCGGTCTTCTCGTCGTAGACGGCCGAGGTGCGGTAGCCACCGACGTCAGAACCGGCGTCGGGCTCCGAAGCGGCAAACGCACCAAGCGCCATCGAGCCGTCTTCGTTCGTGTAACACATCGGCACCCATTCCATGAGCTGCTCGGGCGTTGCCGACGAGGCGATGCCCGCCGCGGCAAGTCCGGTACCCATGATCGCCATACCGAGGCCGGCGTCGCCCCAGAACAGCTCTTCGATCGCGATCGGCATCGACAGGCCGGTTGGGTCGTTGAACATGGCCTCGGCCATGAACTCCCAGCCGTACAGGCCGATCTCACGCGCCTGCTCGACGATCGGGTACGGGAACTCTTCCTTCTCGTCCCACTCCTCGGCTGCAGGCCGCATCACGTCTTCGGCGAAGCCATGGACCCACTTCTGGAGGGTCAACTGGTCTTCGTTGAGGGCCATCGAAAAATCACTCATGTGACCAAGTTACCCATCGGTAACGTCAGAGTCCACCAGTGATTTCAGATCGCGCGAAATTGTCACGCACTCATCGTTTCCGAGCAGAGACCCCAGGCACTTCGAGGGAGAACGGCGATGGGCGATGTGACGTGCGGCCAGTCAGTTCTTCGCGGGCTGTCGCGTCCATTCGTTGGCGCTGAACAGCCTCGATACAGCCGCAATCGCCTCATGGTCACGAGCTGCAACTCCGTCCGCCAGCGCCCACACGTCGACGTCTGATTGCTCGTCGCACGATTCGACGGCTGCGGGGTGCGTCCACGACACGGACCAACGATGCGACCCCTGGTCGACGAGGGCCGTAGCGATCGACGCGCCGGTAGCGAAACGCAAAGCATCCTCGGCGTGAGGCCCGGGCGCCATCGAGGCAAGCGCGGCCACCTGCAGCCGGTGACGGTCCGGGCGTTCACTCGACACGATCGCCGCGACGGCCTCAGCCGCGGTCGCACTCTTCGACGCTGCGTTGAAATCATCCGAGACTTCCCGGAGCGACCCGCCGTATACCGACCCGGCGTCGTCCCAGTCGACCAGCTGCAGCTCGCCGCCCGACCACGCGGCAGCCAGATACGCGTCGGTGACCTGCGCCTCACACACACCGGCGTCCACCAACAGAGAAGACGCTCGGTCGTTGTCACCCGTTGCCGGAACGATGGGAAGTGAGCGGATGAAGGCGATTCGCTCAGACGCGCTCGGGTGGCTGTCGAAACGATCTGCGACTCTCGCGAGGCTGGATTCGACAGCGGAAGCCATCGCTTCCTGGTTCCCCTCGTCAGCCAACATCTGCTGGAAGCCGTCGAACTGATTCAGCGGGCGATGGCCACGGATCCACAAGCCGTGGACGTACTGCTCAACAAACTCAGCATGTGCGCTGCCCAAGGCATTGATGCGCCGCTGTGTCTCAACCGCGGGGTCGGAGCCAGCAACTCGCACTGCCCACTCGTCGGCCGCGAGTTCTTGCTGGCGGCTGACGCTCATCGAGACGCGGAGAAAGAGCTTGAAATAGGAGACATAGACAGACGCAACAACGCCTCCACCCACGCTTCCGATCGTTCGCAGAATCGATTCGCGTCCGCGGTAGACGAGCGGGGCCAGTCGAGTGTCATTCCCGGCGTAGTGGCCGAATTCGTGAGCGATCACGCCGCGCAGTTCGTCAACCGTCAGTGCGTTGAGCAAGGGCAATCCGATCCCCATCACCCGCTGACGAGTCAGCAGTCCAAGCAGTCTCGTGTCCTCGAGGACGAACGCGTTCACGTCATGCACCAAGAACACGCGATCAGGCATCGACGTCTGCATGTGGTCCGCTATCGCGCGAATCTCTCGGAAGAGAGCCGGCTGGTCGACCGATGACACTTCGACAGCGGCAGGAAGCCCTCGGAACTTCGACCCTGAGGTGAAGAACCCTCGGACGACACCGAAGATGCCGACCGCTGCCGCGATCACGAGCCCGAAGTGAATCTGACCAGCGGACAGCAGCAGCCAATTGACACCGAGGAGAGCGGCGATCACGACCAAGCCGAGTGCGTAGAAGCCGACGAGGAGCGCAACGCTCAAAAGCAGTCGGCCCGCCGACGGGGGTCGAAAAGATTGAGGCCGCGGATTGCCCATGGCGATGCATCGGCACGTGTCGCGTTTTCTTGAGTCGTTTGGACTCTCTGCTCGGCGTGCGTCTGGCGTCGCGTCAGCGAGCAACGAGGCGCATCACGCCGGCGTCGATCCCCAGCAGATACAGCTCGCCGTCACGATCCTCGGCCCACCCGGAAATCGGTGCGATGCGTTCCGCGTCGAGGCGGCTGACACCGGCGGCACCGATCGCCCACACCGGACCAGTGAGATCGGCGAACAGGTAGGCACCACGCAACGCCGGAATCGCATCACCGCGATAAACGTGGCCACCCATCACGGCGACCCCGTCGGAACGCCCGTAGTCGAAGACCGGCGGAGTCAGCCCCTCGGGGAAGTCGTTCCTGCGCTGGTTGTTGCCTTCGAACCAATACCAACCGAAGTTCTGCCCGCTGGTGCCACCCGGGATGAGGTCGATCTCCTCGCGCTCCTCGTTGCCCACGTCGCCGATCCAGATGTCGCCGGTGTCGTCGTCGATCGAGAACGTCCATGGATTGCGGAAGCCGCGGGCATAGATCTCAGGCCGATCGGCGACCCCGTCGGCGAACGGATTGTCCGGCGGGATGTCGTAACCGTCGCCATCGAGCTTCGGTATCACGCGCAACAGCGCACCGAACACGTTCGTGACGTCTTGTGCGTCGCGACCGTTGCTCCCGCCGCCATCACCCGACGAGATGAACAAGTTGCCGTTCTCCTCGAAGAGCAGCCGCCCGCCGTTGTGCCCGAGCCCTGGCTGTTCGAGGAACAGCACGTTGCGGCGCGTGCTCAGATCGGTGACGTTGTCGACCACCTCGTACGACGCCACATGCGTGTTGTGATCGAGGTCGGTGTAGTTGATGAACATGCGGTCGTCGCGTGGATCGAAGGCCAGGCCGAGGAGCCCGCGTTCGGAGCCGGGCGCGTACTCGCTCACCTCCTGGGAGAAGTCGAGCACCGTCTCGAACGGTTCACCCGGCGTGACGCGATACACGAAGCCGTCTTGCGTGGCGACGAACATCGCATCGTCGCCCGGCCGCCACGTGACCGCAGTGGGAAGCCGGACGTCGACGACCTGGTCGAACCCGAGCGACAGGTCCGCGAACTGATCGTTCGGCGGCGGCGGATCGGGCGGCACCGTGGTGGTCGTGGTCGTTGTCGCGACGGTGGTGGTGGCCGCGTCGGTCGCGACCGCCGAGTCAACAGGTTGCTCCGGCTCGGTCACCGCCGGCTCGGTCACCGCGGGCTCGGTGACCGCAGGTTCTGTTGGCGGCGGCGTGGTGCGAGCAACCGTGCTCACCGGCGCCGGCGTGGCTGCTACCTCCGTCGATTCGGACTCGCCGCTCGATCCGCTGCACGCCGCAGCGAGCATGCCGAACGCCAACGTCAGCGCACCCCATTTCGTGCTTCCGCCCGATTGTCGACTCATCGCCACCCTCTCTCCGTCGTCAACGATTCCAGATCGCACGACAACACGCTGGGACTTTTCCGAAACGTACTGACGCAGATCCACAACCACCGACACGGATTGCCGGTGTCACAGGTTCCCGAGCCGGCAAGAAATCACGGCCCGCTCACGACGGCCTGCTTTGTTCGGATGCATGAGGAAAACAGCTGACTCCACCAATTCCGGTCACACGCGCAGCATGTCGCTCGGCGCCATCCTCGGCACTGCTGCCGCTGTCCTGCTCGGCGCGATCGGCTTCAGCGAACTCAACCCGGTCGCAGCCGAACGATCGAGTGGCGACCGCCCGGTCTTCGTGTCGATCACCCCGTGCCGAGTCACCGACACGCGCGCCGGTCAGGGCATCGGCGGTCGAACCACACCGATCGGCGAAAAGGAGTCGCACGTTGTCAACGTGCGCCCGAGTTCGGGCGACTGCAGCGGCCAGGTTCCGGTCGACGCGCTCTCGGTTCAGCTCAACGTCACCGCACTCAACGCCACGCAACAGACCTTCCTCACGCTGCACTCGACGGACACGCCGCTGCCGACGGCATCGGCACTCAACCCGGCTCCCGCCTCGTCGCCGTCAGTCAACGCAGTCACCACCGGCATCAGCGCGGCGGGTGAATTCACCATCTACAACGACGTCGGCACCGTGAACGTGCTGATCGACATCGGCGGGTACTACGTGCATCACAACCACGACGACGACCGCCCAACCGAGTTGCGCCTCGGCCACACCGAATTCCAAGGCGCATTCGGAGAGCCCGACGGTCGATTCGCCGGAACCGGGTTCGCCGGCAACGCGCCGAATCAATGCCTGCTCGCCCACATCCCGCTCGCCGTCGGCATGTCGATCACCGAGCTCTCGTTCAGCGGCGCCGCAGGTGTCGGAACCAACGTCGAGGTCGGGCTCGCCAGAGTGCGAACCGCGCCCGGAACCGGCCTGTCGCCCGCCGACTTTCAGTCGTACATCCTGAACGAAACGCTCGCAGGTGCTGGCGTCGGCAATCTGATCCAAACGGTCGTGACCCTGCCGATCACATTCGTCCCCGACCTCACAGTCGACGAGTACTACGCCTACTCATGCAGCTCGATGGCCTACACGATCAGTGGCGTCTCGGTCAGCGTGGTCTACTCATGACGCTGCGCTGACGACTCCTGGCCGAGACCCCCGATCAGACGCCAGGAATTCTCTTCATCGCGACCGACCGAGCACCTACCGTCTCGGCCATGACCACATTCTCCTCACTTCGAACCCGCTGGGCTGCCATTGGCGCGGCCGTCGCGATCACGCTCGGAGCCGTCGGCATCGGCGGACTCAACATCGCCAACGCGGACGTGGCCACCGGCGATCGACCGGTGTTCATCCCCCTCAACCCCTGCCGACTCGTCGACACCCGAGCCGCCGCAACCGTCGGACCGAAATCCAGCCCACTCGGACCGAACGAAACCATCACCGTCACCGCCCACGGCAGCAACGGCAATTGCACCGGGCCGTCCGCCATCCCGACTGACGCCGTCGCACTGTCGCTCAACGTCACCGCTGTCGGACAGACCCAACGCACCTTCCTCACCATCTGGGGCGAAGGCGCCGACCCCGGCACCTCCAACCTCAACCCCGAACCCGGCCAACCGCCTACCCCCAACGCCGTCAACACTCCCCTCTCGGCCGCCGGCACGTTCAACGTTCGCAACAACGCCGGCAACGTCAACGCGCTCATCGATGTCGTCGG
>CALICC010000305.1 GCA_938049325.1 uncultured Ilumatobacter sp.
AGGGCCGTCACCGCCCGTGTCTTCGTAGTACAACCGTTGTCCGTTGACGTCTGCGAAGGGCATCGCGCCGAAACTAGTGCGTGCGGGCTCGGTCGAGGTCAGTCGTCGGACGCGAGCGCCGCGTCCGGCTCCCACGTGGTCGGGGCGCCAGCCGATCCCGGACGGGGCGTCATCAACTCCGTGGTGCCGCCGGTGACGAATTCTCGCTCGACGGTCTGCCAAGCGAGCAGTAACGGATCGGACCGTCCGGAGTCGTCGAGACCACGGGTGGTGTCGAAGTCCTTGCGGAGCTCGATCCACGGCTCGAGGTCGGTCGCCCACACCACGATCACCTCGGTCGGGTTGTTCACCACTTCGAGCAGATGGGTGAGATGAATCCCACGCTGCTCGAGCGCGGGGCGACGGTGCGTGTTCACCGCATCGAGGACCTCGATCTGTGTCCCTGGGCGCACCTCGAGCACCTGATGGACGAATCCGGTTCCCAATTGGCCACGCGAGCGCAACTCGGCGGTGGTCGGGCACCCGGGCACCGCCGCGGCAACACGGTCGCGTCCACCCGAACGAAACTCGGCTGCTTCGTCCCACCAGTCACCGTAGAACGCAGCGCGGCGCTTCAGGTTGAGACGGTCGAGGTTGTCGGTCCACGCATCCCAGCCGCGCTCGCCACCGTCGTACAGGTTGATGACTTGGGGCCAGTGCGCTCCCGATGCGCCGATGACGAAGAAGGTGCCGGCCAACCGGAACAGGCCAGGCATCTCGTGGACCGGCTCGCGGGCGACGAGGTCCATGTACTCGTACTGCCCCTGCCCGATGACGTCGATCGTCTCATGCAGGAAGAAGTTGCGCGGCATCAGGCCGTGATGCCGAACCGTTCGAGCCCGTAGGCCTCGATCGCATTGCCCCGCAGCACCTTGTAGCACTCGTCGGCATCCATGCCGACTTCGACGAACATGCTGTGCGCCACCTTGCGGCTGTGCGGGAACGTTCCGTCGGAGTGCGGATAGTCGGTTTCGAAAAGGATCTGGTCGACACCCACCTGATGTCGCTGACGGAGACCGACCAGGTCGTCGAAGATGCACCCGAACACCCGACCGCGCACCATCTCACTCGGAAGTGGCCCGGAACCACCGACGCCACCGCGGCCATCTTTGAACACCGAGTCCATGCGTTCGAGCTGGAACGGCATCCAGCCGACCTGACTCTCCGCATAGGCGATCTTGATATCGGGGAATCGCTCGAGCGCTCCCGAGAATACCCAGTCGACGAGCGACGCTTCGGCGTTCTGCGCGTACAACGACATCGAGGCTGCAAGGGGCGCATCGGGTGACGTGGTCGGCATCGACGACGACGAGCCGATGTGCATCGAGACAGTGGTCTCGGTTTCCTGGCAGGCGTCCCAGACGACATCCCAGTCGCCGGAGTACATCGTCGAGCAACCGAGTTTCGACGGGTTCTCCGAGAACGCGATGGCATGGCTGCCCTTGGCAGCGCAGCGTCGAACCTCGTCGGCGGCGAGCTGCTGGTCCCAGAGCGGGATGAGAGTCAGCGGGATGAGTCTCCCGCGGCCGTCACCGCCGCACCACTCGTCGATCATCCAGTCGTTGTAGATCTGCAGACACCGCAGTGCGAGGTCTTTGTCGTTTCGTTCGAGGAAGCCCTGTCCACAGAATCGAGGAAACACGTTCGGATAGTTGATGGCGGCTTCGACATGGTTGAGTGTCATGTCGTCGAGGCGGGCCGACTGGTCGTACGTGCCGGGCCGGAGGTCTTCGTAGACCGCTGCGACGTTGCGCTGCTCTTCGCGCGGGACGCCGGCCGGACCGTGGAGAAAGCCTGTGGGAATGGCGGCGTCTTCGAACAGCCAGATGTCGCACATCTGGCCGTCTTCCGCTCCGCGGGTGAAGCCGTAGTGACCGCCCTTGAACTCGAGGCGGACCTTCTCCTGAACCACCCGGGGCCCATTCGCGCGCATGCTCTCAGGCAGCTCACGCTGCCAGAGATCCTTGGGTTCCATGATGTGGTCATCGACCGAGATGATCAACGGCAGATCGGCCTCTTGCGGGGTGACGTCTTCAACCATGGCGTCGATGTTCTCACACCTGATTCACGAGGGTTTCACCGGCCACGAACCGCCGCACGTTGTCCCTGAAGATTCTGTGCACGTTCACGAACATCGCTGCCGGCACAGCGGCGTTGTGGAACGAGAGCGACAGGTTGGGTGCCGACCAGATCGGATGGCCGGCGGGAAGGGGTTCGCTACTCGCAACGTCGAGCGCGACCCCAGCGAGATCGCCCGAATCCAATGCTGCCACCAGCGCCTCCTCGTCGACCAGGCTGCCGCGGCCGACATTGCAGAAGAAGGCCCCCGGCTTCATCGCCGCAATCGCGTCCGCATCGATGAGCCCGCGAGTTGCCGAACTGTCGGGTACCGCGGCAACCACCGCGTCACACTCGCCGAGCATCCGATGGAGCTCGCTGACGGGGTACAGGCCATCAACCCTGTCATCAACATCTCCCGAGGCCGCTGATCGGCGGCAAGCGAGTACCCGGAAACCAAAGGCTCGGGCGCGTGGAGCAATCTCAGCGCAGATGTTGCCGAAGCCGATCAGCCCAACGGTCTTGCCCGCGAGTTCCTCGCCGTACAGCGGCCCCCAGGTTTCGGCGCGCGCCTGGTCGCGAATTTCGGCGAATCGCTTGTAGTGCTCGATGATCCGGCCCATCGCGAATTCAGCGATCCCCACGGCATTGCTGCCAGCGCTCGACGTCAGCACCACACCGGCATCCCCAAGGCGGCACGACACGAGATGATCAGTGCCGGCACCGAAGGCCTGCACCCACTGCAGGTTGGGCGCCATCGATACGACATCAGCAGGCAGATCGAGGGCGAGCGCAGCGTGGATCGTCTTCAGTCCAGCGGTGATGTCCGCCGGGAGCTCCGGCTGGCTCGCGACCCAGTCGGCCTCGGGATCGGCGCCGCGGGCAGCGCGCCGCTCGTGCGGTTCATCGCACGGCAACTCGACGACCCGCACTCGACCGCCGTCCGGCGTTGTGATGCTTTCGAGGTCGGCAACGGCGGCATCAAACGCTCCCGGCTCACCCCACCAGGCCCGCGGGTAGCAGATCGCGACCACAAACGGATTCGGAATCGTCATGGAGAAGCCTCCTCGGCTCGAAGATGTGGCCATGCGGTCGGCCAGAGCCGAAGCGCGTTTGCGCCGGCGATTGCGATGCGGTCTCGTTCGGCGACGCCGGAGAACCATGACTGGATCAACGCGACTTGGTTGGCATAGCTGAGCAGGCGGCCCGCCGCATCGACCTCGCGATGTTGCGGCCAATCGCTCCCCCACAGCACGCGCGAACCTCCGAATCGATCAACGATCGTCTCGACGAGTTCAACCGGGTCAACTCCTGCCAGACGAACGAGTGTCGGCGTGATCTTGACGTGCAGGTTCCGATACTTCGTGAGGTCCCACAACGGCTGCGCGTTCGTGAACGGCGCACCGTCAGAGAAATCGGCAAAACCGCAGTGGTCGAGAGCGAACGCCACCTCGGGCCTGCGGGCGAGCTGGTGCGACACGTCGATCAAGTCACCAGCCATGCAGCAGACGGCCACCGACACGCCGAGCGCGGCTGCTGCATCGACCACACGGTCGCCGGTCGGCGAAGCCAACCACGACACCGCGGGACGCGGAATATGAAAGAGGCGCACACCCGAGATTCCGGTGCGGTTCGTCCACTTGGCCAGACGGTCAGCCGCGTCAGCGTTCGCTGGATCAACGATGCAGCTGCCGACGAAGCGATCCCGATCGTGCTCGGCTGCGGTGGCGAGGTACGTGTTGTCGTCGCCGTACACACCCGCCGCTTGCACGAGCACAACCCCATCGACGTCGCTCTCGGTCACCAACGATGCAAAGTGTTCGACCGTGCAATCGTGATCATCCCACCAGGATCCGTTCGGCAGCGACGCTGCACGCCGCGGAAACGCGGCGGTGTCGTTGCCAACCACGTGCGTGTGGGTGTCGATCAGCACATCTGCACCGTAGGTCAGCGGGAATGCCACACTTCCTTCGTGACCGAGGACATGCCGATCCAGATCGATGTGGCATCCGACGACCCTGAGCTCATCATGCGGGCGTACAGCGAGCACGGGTGGGGCGACGGTCTGCCACTGGTCGCTCCAACGGAGGAACGCGTCGCAGCGATGCTCGCTGCGCTCGGCTCTGCGGATCCCGATGAGGTCATTGCGACGTTGCCGCCGCGCGTCGGTGAAGCCACGCGTCGGATCATCGCCGTCAACGCGGTGCTCGCTGGGTGCGAACCGAGCCACATGGCCGTTCTCGTCTCCGCGGTGCGAGCGCTGGCTGCCGACGTGTTGAACCTGCGCGGCGTCAACGCCACCACACATCCCGTCGCGCCGCTCGTGATCGTGCACGGCACCGCGGCGACAGCCGGCGGCTATAACTCAGGGCTGGGCGCGTTTGGGCCCGGCAACCGTGCGAATGCCACCACCGGGCGTGCGTTACGCCTGATCCTGTTGCATGTGGCGGGCGCCATCCCCGGTCCGGGCGACGCGTCGACACAGGGCGGCCCGGCAAAGTACTCATACTGCGTTGCAGAGAACATCGAAGAGTCGCCGTGGGGTGGGTACGCAGCCGATGCCGGAGTCACGACTGCGTCGGCAATCACCGTGCACTGCGGCGAGGCGCCACACAACGTGCACGACATGGAGTCGGACGATCCCGCAGCGGTACTCGACAAGGTTGCTTCGACCATGACGCAATGGGGCTCGAACAACGCTCCAATCAGCCAGGGCGAGTATTTCGTCGCACTCTGTCCCGAGCACGCAGCGCTCTGCGGCGACGCGGGATGGTCGCGAGAACACGTGGCCTCCTATCTGTTCAACAAGGCCACCGTTCGCGTCGGCGACGCTCGTGCAGCGTTCAACTCTCTGGCGTGGGCTCCGTGGCAGCAACGCCTGAGCGACGACGACCGCATGTCCATGACCGAACATCCACGCAACATCAAGGTCTTCGTTGTCGGCGGCGCCGGCAAACACAGCTCGGTGATTCCGAGTTGGGGAATGACCCGGAGCGTGACCCTGCCCGTCGAACCATGATCGAGAGCCAGCGATGAAGATCTACACCCCCACAGGACGGCTTGCGCCAGCGCGAACCACGAGCACGACTTCACTAGGCACCCTCGCAGGCAAACGCATCGGCATTCTGGAGAACAGGAAACCGAACAGTCGGCTCCTGATGACCCACCTCGCCGAACGATTGTGTGAACGAACCGGCGCCGAACTGGTCGCCATCGAATCAAAGAACGCAGCCATCGCTGCCAGTGACCAGTTGCTGGGACAACTGACCAAGGAGGTTGAGCTGGTTCTGACCGGCTCAGCTGATTGAGGGAGTTGCACGTCGTGGAGTGTCCACGACTCCGTACAACTCGAAGCCAACGGCGTCCCGACGGTCGTGGTCGCCACGACCAAGTTCCGGATGTTGACCGATCAGGTGGCCAGCAGCTTGAACGCTCCCGACATTCGGGTGCTCGAGGTTCCGCATCCGCTCGGCGGTACCGACGAGGCGACGATCCGAGCCTGGGCCGAGGCTGGCGTCGACACGACGATTGCACTGTTCCTGAATGAAGGGACGCTGACCACACCACCGCCGTCAGCATCGTCGAAGACCGTTGAGCTCAAGATCGATGAGGTGGCTGCGGCGCTTGAAGACGTCCGTGAGATCATCGCAGCCGACGGCGGGGACATCGTGCTCGAGTCCGTCGATGCGGGCACGGCTCGGCTTCGGCTCATCTTGGACAGCGCCGAATGCCGTGAGTGTGTGATGCCGCGCAGCTTTCTCGAGCAGGTCGCGCTCGACACCATGCGTCAGACGGTTCCAGAACTGACTGCGGTGCACATCGACGACCCGCGCGAAAACGACGGCACCTGACGCGCGCCTCAGGCGTCGAGCCCGAAGAGGCGGCGAGCGTTGCCTGCCAGGATCGCTCGCTTGTCGGCCTCCGGGAGGGCCGACTCCTTGATCTGACCCAAGATGTGGCTGATTCGTCGGCCCACCGGATGGGAATACAGGTCGGTCCCGAAAACGACCCGATCGGCTCCGAACCGGACTGCGAACTCCTCAGCGAAGTCGAAGTTGTAGCTGAGGCTTGTGTCGAAAATGATGTTGGGCGCGATCTCGGCGTGGAAGAAACACTCCCTGGTTGCCTCGTACGAACCGAACGCGTCGAGTGCCAACACGGGCGTGTCGGGAATCGAACGAGCGAGCACGGCGAGCTTCCACAACGCTTCCTCCGGTGTCTCGTTCATGGCATGGATGACCGGCACGAGGCCGAGCTCGGCCATGCGCTGGCAGTACGTGAGGATCCACTGGCTGTCGAGTGACACGCCTTGAAAGCGCGTGTGGAAGCTGATGCCGACCAATCCGAGTTCGTGTCTGCACCGATCGAGTTCGGCGAGGCTCGCCTCCCCGTCGCGAGGCTCGACAATGCCGACCGCGGCGGGAAACCGGTCAGGAGTTCGATCGCGGTAGCGAGCAATCCCATCGTTCTCCGCCATGGTGTCAGCGATGCCGTTCGGCCTGAGGTAGCCGTGACCGGGGATCACGATCGCTTGCTGCACCTGCTCACGGTCCATGATCGCCAGGCGGGATGACAGCTCGACGTCGCTCGCATCGTCGGAGGCGTCGCCGGCGCCAGTGTCGAGCGATCCGCCGAGTGCACGAAACGCGTCACCGACGTGATGGTGGACGTCGAGGATCTCGAACGTCGCCTCGTCGGTCATGCGTCGGCATCGGCGCCGGCGCCCGCGGCAAACACGGCGCGCAGATCTTCGAGACCTGCGGGCAATTCGATCGGCGGATCGGGCAGCTGCACGACGCTGTGCTCCGCGAGCACCGCCTGCATCGCTTCTGGCTCGTCGCTCCACGAGCGAGGGTCGCCCATCATCACTTCGTAGAGCTCCACACCTTCGGGCCCGGCGACGAACGGGCCGAAGGCGGCGCCGAGTGGCAGGGTGATGTGTGAGCCGACCCGACACAGTTCGCCGTCACAGGTGAACTCGCCCGACAAGACCGTGAGGACGTGGTGGCTGTAGTGGCCGTGCCGACGCACGATCATCCCTGGGTCCCACCTGGCGAACAGTGCGAGATACAGCGGCTCGGTCGAGAACGCGACCCAACGCTCCCACACGCTCGACTCCGAGCCATCTGCATTGCGTTGACTGCGTACCGCGATCCACGGCACATCGTTCGCTGCGCCGGGGTGGATGATGGTGTGCTCGGCGCCGTCAATACGAGGATTCGTCGTCATGGACCGACAGTACCGAGCGACGGTCTACGACTGGCGAGTCGGTGCCGGGCAGACTGTGACCATGAGCGACCAGCGCCCGGCCGACCACGTGTCCGACATCTTCGATCCCGAGTCCTGGACGCAGGTCCCGGGGTTCAACTTCACCGACATCACCTACCACCGCGCCAACGACGCCGGCGTTGTGCGCATCGCGTTCGACCGACCCGAGATCCGCAATGCGTTCCGGCCTCACACCGTCGACGAGTTGTTCCGTGCGCTCGACCACGCACGTATGTCGACCGACGTCGGTTGCGTCCTCCTCACCGGCAACGGACCCTCGCCACGAGATGGCGGCTGGGCGTTTTGCTCCGGCGGCGACCAACGAATCCGCGGCAAAGACGGCTACAAGTACGCTGAGGGAACCACCGCCGACACCATCGAACCAGGTCGCGCCGGACGGCTGCACATCCTCGAAGTGCAGCGAATGATCCGGTTCATGCCCAAGGTCGTGGTCTGCGTGGTGCCGGGTTGGGCTGCGGGCGGCGGCCACTCGCTGCACGTCGTTGCCGACCTCACGCTCGCGAGCACCGAACACGCCCGTTTCAAGCAGACCGACGCCGACGTCGCGAGCTTCGACGGCGGCTTCGGATCCGCCTACCTCGCTCGCCAGGTCGGCCAGAAGTTCGCACGGGAGATCTTCTTCCTCGGCGACGAGTACTCCGCCGACGACATGGTCGCCATGGGTGCGGTGAACAAGTCGATTCCGCACGCTGACCTCGAAGCGACGGCACTGGACTGGGGCCGCAAGATCTGCGCGAAGAGCCCCACTGCGCAGCGGATGCTCAAGTACTCGTTCAATCTCATCGACGACGGTCTCGTCGGCCAGCAGGTGTTCGCCGGTGAGGCCACTCGGCTGGCCTATGCGTCCGACGAAGCAGCCGAAGGACGCGACAGTTTCCTCGAGAAGCGCGATCCCGATTGGTCGCCGTACCCGTACCACTTCTGAGCCGCGAACGCAGCTGCACACCGAAGCTGACCCCAGCGGTCTGCACAGGATCTTCACATGCCCTGCGAGCGCTGCACACCTTCGATTCTCTACTGTCACCGGCGTGGGCCCACGCATCTTGATCGTCGAAGACGACCGCACCATCGCATTGGCGCTCCATGAGCGCCTGACCGCCGAAGGTTTCGAGTGCGACCTGTGCGCCGATGGCCACGAAGCACTCGAGGTCGCCGAGGCCCGACTGCCAGATCTCGTCCTGCTCGACCTGATGCTTCCGGGCCTCGATGGTGTCGAGGTCTGCCGTCGACTCCAGGCACAACGTCCCACACCCGTCCTCATGCTCACCGCTCGCAGCGAGGAGTCCGACATGCTCGTCGGCCTCGGAGTCGGCGCTGACGACTACATGACCAAGCCCTTCAGCCTGAAAGAACTCGTCGCTCGGGTACGCGCAATTCTGCGCCGAGTCGAGCTCACGCGCTCCGCCGCAGACGAGGCGCCACAAGCGGCACTGATCCTGGGAGGCGTCACCATCGACCCGGCACGCCGCACCGTCCAACGGGCCACAGTCCCCGTCGACCTCACCGCCACGGAGTTCGACCTCCTCGTCAACCTGGCGCTCCACGAGGGTGCAGTGCGATCACGGCGCCAGCTCCTCTTCGAAGTGTGGGGACATCGAGACGGCTCGGGCGACCGCACGATCGATTCCCACGTGCGGTCGATTCGCCGCAAGCTCGGCGACGACGTGATCCGAACCGTGCACGGCGTCGGTTACGCCTCAGTCACCTCCGAGCAAGACGCTGAGGAGCGCACGTGAGCCCGCTCGAACGAATCGGATCGGTCAAACTCAAACTCGGCCTGCTGATCGTTGCGGCGGTCTCCGTCAGCGCGGCGATGAGCCAGATCGGCTTCAGACTCGGCTGGCCCATCTGGCTGCGCCCCATCGTTGCCGCATGTATGTCGCTCGTCATGGTTGCCGTGTTGTCGCGAGGGATGACCTCACCACTCCGCCAAATGGCATCCGCTGCGCGCCGCATGGCAGTGGGTGACCCAGTCGAACCAATCGCCACTCGCTCTCGCGACGAGATCGGACAGTTGGCCAGCGCGTTCAACTCGATGAGCGAAGAACTCGAAGCGCTCGAAGCCGAACGGCGCGCGCTCGTGGCGAACGCCGCCCACGAACTCCGCACGCCGATCGCCGGGCTGCAAGCAACGCTCGAAAACGTTCGCGATGGCGTCGTCGAACCGTCACCCGAGGTGATCGAGCGACTCAGCGGCCAGGCCGATCGGCTCGGCCACATCGTGAACGAACTTCTCGACCTGTCACGCCTCGAGGCTGTCGACCATCCGCTACACACAGACGACGTTGCGCTGTCGGACGTGATCGGCCCAGCAGTCGCCACCGCCATTTCCGATCGACCCGAACTGACCCCAGCCGTCTCGGTCAGCAGCGAGGCCACAGTGCGTGGCGATCCGTCGCTGCTCGGACGCCTCGTGACCAACCTCGTGCGCAACGCAGTGATCCACGGAGACGCCAGCACCATCAGCGTCGACGCGCAACGCGAGGAACGCCACGTCACGATCGCAGTCAGCGACCGTGGGCCCGGGCTCACGCTCACCGAACCCAACAGAGTTTTCGACCGGTTCGTTCGTGGCGAGGCGTCGCGCAGCGAAGATCGGCCAGGTACGGGACTAGGACTCGCCATTTCACAGGCGATCGCCCAGCGTCACGGTGGCCGGATCGACGTCCGAGCCCTCTCTCCGTCGGGCTGCTGTTTCACGGTCACACTCCCTGCGCCGCCCTGACCCAGCCAGCGCCTCCCTCCCCACCCACCCCATTCTGAACTCCGCGATTCGAGGACCCCGTGATCAACGCCGCCCAAACTCACCCAAGACCGCCCACCGGGCCACCTCCGCCAACACCTTCATCGCCGAGGTATGCAGCCCAACCACTGCCCTCGGCGCCCCCGGTCGTGCCGCCGACGCAGCGCCCACCCCGAACGCCTCCGCCACGACCGAACCTCAGCCGTCCGTTGCTGCTCGGCACCGTCGTGGCGGTCGCGTTCGCCATCGGCACCGTTGGCACCCCGTTCCGCTCGCTCGGCTGGATGATCGCCCTGACAACGCTCGCCACAACCATCGTTGCAACGTCCACCAGGCGACCGGCCACCCTCATCATCGGCTTGTCGGGTGCAGCGCTCCTCCCCTGGCTTGCGATCCGGATGAGTCCATGGCTGATCGCCGTGAACCTTGCAACCGCGCTCGGATTGCTCCTCCTCTCGATCTCTCTTCCCGTCGCCGGATCACTTCAGGTCCCCGGCCACCATCACCTCAGCCGAGTACTACGGTCATGCAGTCGGCTTCCGCACGGCCCCGCACACCTCACCCATGCCGCTCGAAGCAGTACGCACCTCGACGGGACAGGCCGACGACTCACTCGTCTGGTTCCGTCGCTGCTTGCTGGCGTCGCGTCTCTGGCGATTGCGTTGCTCCTGCTTGCTTCGGGCGACGCACTGCTCGCGTCCTTCCTCGACGTGGGTGATGCACCTACCGTCGTCGTGCCGAGACTCTTCGCCGCTGCAGCGGGCCTGCTGCTCTTCGCATTGCTCCTCGGTGGAATCGCGCCGCCCGGATCACACGACGGAACGCGCGACGTTCCGGTACCAAGCGCCACGCCCACGCTCTTCACGATCGGCGGTTTGGCAACCGCCATTGGCTTGTACGCCGCTGTTCAGGTGAGCGCAGCAGTTCTCGGTGCCGACTTCGTGCGCAACCGAACAGGCGTGACCTACGCGGAGTGGGCTCGCGGCGGGTTCTTCCAGCTCGTCGTCGTCAGCGCCATCGCAACCGCCGCAGTGCTGGTGGCACGCGGCGTCATCCGCAAAGAGCCCAGCCAGGCATTTCGGCTCAGGTCAGCAACCGCTGCGTTGACCGTTGGAGTGGTCGTCACCGTCGCGGCGTCGGTCATCAAGTTGGCTGTCTATGCCGAGACATTCGGGCTCACGATGCTGCGCATCTACACGGTCGTGTTTGCCTGCTGGCTCGGGCTCGTGGCTGTACTCGCGTTTCTCTCACTGCTCCAACCAGCCCGAAACTGGCTTGCACCGACCGTCATCACGAGTATCGCGGTCGGAGCTTTCGCCATGAACGTCGCGAATCCGGAGCGCATCGTGGTGGAGCACAACGTGGACCGAGCCGCAACGACAGGCACCCTCGACGTCGAGTATCTGAACACGCTGTCGCTCGATGCTGCTCCGACGTTGCTCAGCCGACTCGACGACATCGACGCGATCACCGCCAAGGCCGCGCGTGACGAGGTGTTGCGGTCGGAAGAAGACGTCGCCGTCGATGCACGAACCGAAATCCGCCGAGCTTGGTGTGCTCGCGTCGGACGCGACGGCGAACATGACGGCTTGTCGTTCAACGCAGCACGAAACGCCTCGATGCGAGCGAGCCGATCTGCCTGTCGCTGATGGCATGCTCTGAGCGTGGCCGAGATCATCACGATCGAAGATCCCGATGATGAGCGGTTCACTCAGTTCAGGCTGAACGAACGCGGTCTCGCCAGCCGCGCCGACAAGCGCAATGACGCGGGGGCCGGATTGTTTCTCGCCGAGGGCGACCTCGTGGTCGAGCGGGCGGCAAACGCAGGGTGCGTTGCCGTTGCTGCGCTGGTCGATATCGACCGGGTCCCCGAGGTCGCCGATCGCTTGACCTGCCCGGTGTATGGCGGCGGCGAACACGTCCGTCGGGTCGTGTCGGGACTCGGCATGCCGCAGTCGATCATCTGCCTGTTTCACCGGCCGGCGCGGCCATCGGTGCGCACCCTCGCCGCAGAGTCACGTCGACTGGTCGTGCTCGAAGCCGTCGACAACCCGGCGAACGTCGGAGCGATCGTGCGCAACGCGGCAGGGCTGGGCTGGGACGGCCTCGTGCTCGACCACACGAGTGCTGACCCCCTCGCCCGCCGGTCGCTGCGTGTCGCCATGGGTACGGCGTTCTCGCTCCCCCATGCCCGAACCCGGACACTCGCTGACGATCTCGATTCGTTGCGGGACGTGGAGCTCTACGCAATGACACCGTCGAGCGATGCAGTCCCACTCGACCACGTGTCGCCGGGTCCACGGTGTGCGGTGCTCATCGGATCCGAGCGTTCAGGCCTCTCGGACGACCTCCTGCGCATCGCGACGCCTGTAATGATCCCCATGCACGGCGACGTCGACTCGCTCAACGCTGCCGCCGCATCAGCAGTCGCCTGCTGGGCATTGCGCCCACCAGCACCCCGAGCACGATAGAACCACCCCATGACGAGTGTGATGCTGCTGAGTTGCCCGGACCAACAAGGCGTGGTTGCCGCCACCGCACAGTTCATAGCCGGCATTGGCGGCAACATCATCCACGCTGAACAGCACGTCGTCGGCACCGTTGGCGAACCCGGCGCGGTGTTCTTCCAACGCGTCGTGTTCCAACTTCCTGACGACCACGACCATGCCGAACTCCTGACGGCGTTCGAGCCGACGGCGACGCGTTTCCAAATGTCCGTCGATCTCCGCGACAACTCGATCGCCATGCCCACCGCCATCATGGCGTCGAAGCAACCGCACTGCCTCTATGACCTGTTGACCCGGTGGCGCAGCGGCGAATTGCGGATGGATCTTCGCGTCGTCATCTCCAATCACCCCGACCACGAAGACATCGCTACCCACATGGGCGTGCCGTTCGTCCACCTGCCTGTGACCAAAGAAACCAAGCCGGCCCAGGAGCAGGCGGTCTTGGAAACGCTCGGAGACCACGGCATCGAGCTGGTCGTGATGGCGCGGTACATGCAGATCCTGAGTGACGACTTCATCGGCAACTACCCGATGCGCATCATCAACATCCACCACTCGTTCCTTCCGGCGTTCGTCGGCGCAAATCCCTACCGGCAGGCACACGAACGTGGCGTCAAGCTGATCGGTGCGACGGCACACTACGCGACGGCCGACCTCGACGAAGGTCCGATCATTGCGCAAGACACCACCCATGTGAGCCACCGCGACAACGTCGCTGAGCTCACCGCGCGCGGCCGCGATGTCGAAACCGTCGTGCTCGCACGCGCGGTCAAGGCACACCTCGAGCATCGCGTCGCGGTCCACGGCCGCAGCACCATCGTCTACAACTGAGCCGACAACGGACCCGAGCGCTCAGTTCTCGACGGCCGCCTCCTGCGCACGCCGACCACGCCGCGAGGGCGCCCCCGACGGTTCCCAGCTGAACCGCTTGACGGCGATCACGCCGCCGACGACGCCCCATGCAGCGACGAAGGCCAGCTTGCCCGGCTCGAATCCACTGCCATCAACGAACGGGTTGAAGCAATTCTGGAACGCGTTGACGAACGGCTTGAGCGGGAAGATGCTCGCCAGATTGTGGAGGAAACCCTCGTCCTCCGTCACCACGAAGACGTCGGAGATGAAGGCCAACGGCAGGATCGTTGCGTTGACCAGAGCTGCCGACGACGATGCCGACTTGATGATCGAGACCAAGGCCATGCCCAACGCCGCGAAGGTGGCAACACCGACGAGCAGCGTGACGAACGCAGCAGGCATCTTGGCCCAGTCGATTTGCAGGTCGTACAGCACCACACCCATCGCGATCATCGCGAGCGCACCGGTGAACGCGATGACGACGGAAGAACCAATCACCCCCGACAAATACGTCCAGGTGGGCAGTGGCGTGCTGCGCCAACGCTTGAGGATCCCCTCATCGCGGCGGATGGGCACCATGTTGCCGATGTTGCTATACGTCGCTGAGACCGCGGTGTAGGCAGCGAGCCCGCCGGTGTAGAACTGGCGCACGGGCCACTCCTCACCGTTGATCGTGACCGTGTTGTCGCCGAACAACGCGTTGAACAGCACCAGCATCACGATGGGCAGGATCAGCGTGAAGAAGAGCGCGACCGGCACGCGCATGAAGTACGTCACCTGGTACCGGATCTGACGGACAACCAGCGTGAGGTTCGATGGGTAATCGCTCATGACGACTCCCCGTTCGGCGCCGCGGTGAGTTGCAGGTAGACGTCTTCGAGCGACGCTCGCGTGACACTGAGCCCGAGCAGCTCGATGTTGTGCTCGACCGCCCATCCGGTGAGCCGGTGCACAACACTCGTCGACCGCTCGACTGTCGCCTCGACGAGGCGCCCAGAGAGCCTGACCTCGGCGTCCATCACCGCGCCGAACGTCGACACCGCATCGGTCGTCTCGATCGACTCCGGGAGTTGAAAGCTGACCACGGTGCCGCTGATGCCGTCGATCAGTGCCGATGGAGTGCCCTCCGCGATCATCACACCGTCACCGAGCACGCCGACACGATCGGCGAGATGCTCCGCCTCATCGAGGTAGTGGGTCGTCAGCAGCACGGTGGTGCCGTCAGCGCAGAGCTGCTCAACCAGGTCCCACGACAACCGACGCGCCGACGGGTCGAAACCGGTCGTCGGCTCATCGAGGAACAGCAGGTCAGGCGCTCCGACGATCCCAAGCGCCAAGTCCACGCGCCGACGCTGACCACCCGACAGCGAGCCGACCCGCTCGTCGGCTTTGGCTTCGAGCCCAGTCAGAGCCAACACGTCGTCAAGCGGGCGCGGGGTGCGGTAGGCGCTCGAGTAGAGGTCGAGGACCTCGCGCACGGTGAACTCGTTCTCGACCCCGGAGGTCTGGAGCACGACGCCGATCCGGTCGCGGAACTCACGTGCGGCGGCCGCAGGATCGAAACCGAGCACCGAGACCTCGCCAGACGACGCCATCCGGTGACCTTCGAGAATCTCGACGACCGTCGACTTTCCCGCACCGTTGTGCCCGAGGAGCGCATACACCTCGCCGGGCTCCACGTCGAACGAGACACCTCGAACCGCGTGGTTGTCGCCGTAGTGCTTGTGCAGGTCGCGGACCTCGATCGCTGCCATCGATCTCCGAACGTAGCGCGCTCAGTGCGTGCCGGGACGGGCCGACGAGATCGGGAGCCCGGTGTCGTTGCGCAGGTGCTCGGCCGCGGGCACGAAATACCCCATCAGCTCGTCGGCCAACGCCTGGCCGGATGCCTGGTCGACGAACTCGCCACACACCTGCTCGACCGCTGCCGCCATGTGGACGAGCCACCGGTCGCGTTCGAGTGGCCCGACGTGAAACGGGAAGTGACGCATTCTGAGCTTTGGGTGCCCGCGCTCTTCCATATAGGTCGTGGGCCCACCCCAGTACTGAGCGAGAAACAGGGTCAGACGGTGACGAGCGCCCGTGAGGTCGGGCTGCTCGGGGTAGAGCGGCAACAACACCTCATCGGTAGCGACGCCGTCGTAGAACGCATCGACGAGTCGTTCGAAGAACGGCATGCCGCCGACTCGAAAAAAGAACGTGGGCGCCGTGTCTGACACGGCGCCCACGCTACTTGGGGGAGGATGATTGAGATGATCGAGGTCGGATCAGACCGCGTCGAATTTGCGGTACTCCACGAGCTCGTCGTGCTGGACGACGAACGGCGTCGAGCCGTCACACGGGTCGAGGATCATGAACTCGTCGGTTGCGAGCAGCACCAGCACCGACATGACGTCGTCGTCAGCGGCCTTGGTGCGAACTTCGATGACGTCGCCGGTGTTCAGTTTCTCCATCAACATGGTGACCATGGGGTTCTCGATTCCTTGTGTCGTTCGGTTGCTGCGACCCTGTGTCGCTCGATGACTGTTCATCGGGTGCAACCTCAAGAAACTTGAGACCATTCCGGCGCCGGTGATACAAAGAACTTGCCGATCAGACCAATTCGTAGTGCCGAGTAAGTTCGGACTTGGTCGATGCATCGACCAAGTGACTGCGATCGGCCTTCGGCGAGGTCTTCACGACCTTCTTGTCGTATGGCACCACGAACTCGCCGGTTTCGGACATGTAGCCGGCCGAGATCGGGAGGTAGTGCGAGGATCGCAGCATCCCGAGGTCGACCACCGCCCACTGTGGCGTACCGCCGTTGTCGTAGACCACGTCGCTGATGGTGCCGATGAGCCGATGCGTCGGATCGACGACGTCGTGGCCGCGAAACGAGGTGGTGTGCTGTGCTGCGTTGTCTTTGTTCGAGGAATTCATCGTCGTGCTCCAGTTCTCACCCGCTGAGGTGTGAAACGCTGTTGTTTCTGATGTTTCTGATGTGTGACATTCACCGTTACACAATCGTAACACTATGGTGAGATCGTGTACAGGTCAGGTCAGACGATTTCCTCGAACTTGCCCCAACTACTCGAACTCAGGGTCCTCCCAGCCCGCGAAGATGTCCGGGAGCTCTCCACTGACGCTGTTGGAGTACGCCGCGGGCCGCTTCTCCAGGAAGCTCTCGACGCCTTCACGTGCATCAGCGCTCGACCCGCGCGCCTTGATCCCCCGTGAGTCCACCCGGTGGGCAACCATCGGGTGCTCGGCGCCAAGCATCCGCCACAGCATCTGGCGCGTCAGTGCCACCGACACCGGCGCGGCGTTCTCCGCGATGTCGGCGGCAATCGACCGTGCAACGGCCAGGAGCTCGTCACCCGAGTGCACGCTGCGCACCAGTCCGCCGTCGAGTGCTTCCTGAGCGGGGAAGACGCGGCCGGAGTAGCACCACTCCGCAGCCTGGCTGATCCCGACGATCCGCGGCAGAAACCACGACGAACACGCCTCGGGAACGATGCCACGCCGAGCGAACACGAACCCGAATTTCGCCTGGTCGCTCGCAATGCGGATGTCCATCGGCAGCGTCATCGTCACCCCCACTCCGACAGCGGCACCGTTGATTGCACCGATGACCGGTTTCTTCGAGTCGAAGATCCGCAAGCTGACCTTGCCACCGCCGTCGCGAGGGATGCCGATCGACGTCTGCTCGTCGCTGCCGCCGCCGGCGAACGTGTCACCGCCGCCACCCAGGTCAGCTCCGGCGCAGAACCCGCGTCCCGCCCCCGTGACGATGACCGCTCGAACATCGTCGTCCGCGTCGGTGATGTCAAACGCACTGATGATCTCGCGCATCATGTTGTTGGTGAACGCGTTCAAACGGTCCGGTCGATTGAGGGTGATGGTCGCGATGTGATCGGCGACGTCGTACAAGATCTCGGAGTGCTCCATGTTCGAGACCGTAGACACCCGGGGTCGGGCATACACAGGCCGGGCGATGTGCACACGCCAGCGGTGACGAAGGATGGGTCTGCGACCTCACCGAAGGATGGGGTGCGAAGCACGCCAGCTGAGTACGGTCCGACGGATGATCGCCCGTCTTCGCAGCTATTCACCACAGATCGCGCTTGTCGTCGGCGCGGCACTCGTGTCGTGGGCGTGCGCTGGCTCGAGCGAGGGCGAAGCCGAGACGACGACGCTGTCGTCGATCATCGAGTCTGAATCGACCGCAGCCCCGGATGCCGCACCCGACACGGCGCCCGTCGCCCCACCGACCGCGGCGAGCACGTCGATGGCTCCGGAAACCACAGGCGTTCCAGCGACCGACGCTCCGGAGGCACCAACAACGCGAGCATCGACCACCGAAGCTCCGGTAACCACCGCAGCACCGGTGGCGCCACTGGAGATCGACGAGACGAGCTTTGTCGCGCTGTCGAAGATGACGCCCGTTCGTGGGTTCTTCGTCGACAACCTGCTCGGTGACATCGACGCGACGGTGGCAATCGCCGAGAGCCCGGTCGGCGGCGTGTACCCGATGGGAAGCGTTGTCCAGCTGATTCCCGGTGAAGTCATGGTCAAGCGCGAGGCCGGGTTCAGTCCGACAACGAACGACTGGGAGTTCTTCGAACTCGACGTCGATGCGACGGGCAATACCATCCGAGTACGCGGTGGCGACGAGGTCATCAATCGGTTCGGCCTCAGCTGCGCGACCTGTCACGCGTTGGCCGCACCGCAGTGGGACTTCATCTGCGAGCAGGATCACGGGTGTGACCCGCTGCCGTTCGATCGCGAGACGATCGAAGCGATTCAGGCATCCGACCCGCGAACCTGATCGCTACCGAGTTGCGAGAAACTGTTCGATCCGGTCAGCGGTG
>CALICC010000306.1 GCA_938049325.1 uncultured Ilumatobacter sp.
GGAAGGGGACCTGTCGGCCATGACTCGGCTGGCCAAGCAACACATTCGAGTTGCGCTGGAAACGCATCGACGACGCCGGTCGGGTCGAAGTCGATCGAGGCGGTGACGAGATCGCGGCCGTCGTTGATCGCGACCGAACACTGCACCCGAATGCAGTCGATGACGGTGCCGTCGCCTGCCTCGAACGATCGTTGCACCCGGGTTCGCAAGGAGAGCGAGCCGGACTGAAGGACGGTGGCGTTCACGAAGACCGCCGCGCTGCACGTTGACGGGTCCAGCGGGTCGGGGAACGGCCCGGCGCACTGTCGAACCAACTTGGAGCCGAAGGAACGAAAGTTGACACCCCGAATCTCGATGGTCTGACCGTCGAAGAGGCCGGCGTTCGGCAACGCACGGATTTCGGGCGGCGGCGCAAGCGGCGCGTCTGGGTCGAAGTCGAGGGCTTGCGTCAGCACGAAGCTTCCATTGGGGCCGTCGACGAACGCGTTGAGTTCGCAGTCTGACGTGGCGCAGTCGGTCCCGTCGACGCCGACGAGGCGGGGAAGAGCGAGCCTGACCGGATCGACGTCTTCAACTTCCCCTTCGAACAGGGTTTCGCAGCTGCGACCCGGACCTTCCTCGGACAGGCACACGGCGAGTTGGACGAACGAGCCAAGAGCGACCGAGGTGACCATGACGTCGACGAATTGCAGGTCGATCAAGTCGGTGTTGGGAGTGACGGTGAGCGACGGGGGTGGGGGAGGGGGCACGGAGGTGTCGAACGAGATCGGAATCTCGATCGTCTCGAACGGGGAAACCTCGACGAAGATCGCGCATTCGATCTCAGCGCAGTCGGTCGCACCCGCTTGTCGCGAAACGTTGATTTCGATGGCGTCGTCGGTCGGTAGTGGTTGTTGGGCTGAGCTCGCCCAGAGGCAACCCGATCCGTCGGTCAGGCACTGTCGGATTTCGACGAACGTTGCGGTTTGGGTATCGGAGATCTCGATGGACACGCTCTGGTTGTCGAGGAGGTCGACGGAGGGCGTTGCTGTGGCGGATGGGGCAGGAAACGGATCTCGGAGCACATCGAACGGAGCGGGAACGCCGGTGAAGTGGTCGACGTGTGTCGGGGCGCTCACGATGACGGAACACAGGGATCCCGGCGTGGCGCAATCGACGGAGCCGACTCGCCGCCGAACCACGAAGCCGACCGGATAGAGCTCGCCTTGCTCGTCGGTGTACGCCGGCCGCACGTTGTCGCTACAGGTGTATCCGGCGCATTGAACGACCAGGTACTCCTCGCCCGGCGTGAAATCGCTGCCGCGGACTTCGACGAGTTGGCGATCGGCGTACTCCTCGACGGGAGAGATCGTGACGGTCGGGAAGACTTCTGGCGCGTTCGGGTTGACGGCGATCGGCGCGGGAGCGATGCCGAGGTCGCTGTTCGGACCGAGTTCGAGCACGCGGAGCTCGCAAGCGACCCGCGTGCAGTTGGTCAACTGCTGGTCGCCGACGATCCTTCGACGCACACGCATCGCGGTCTCCGCGGCGCCTGCGTCGTCGGAGAAGACGAACGTTCTCGGGCCGCAACCGGCTTCGCTCTCAGCGGGACACTGAGCAATCAGGAAGCCCGTGTTACGCGGTAGGTCGTTGAGTGTGATCGTGATGAGTTCGCCGGGTTCGAGCAACCGATCGGGAGAGTAGGTCATGGTCGGCGTCGTCACTTGTGCGAGCGCGGGTCGGGCCTCGGCCGGTGCGGTCACGCTGCCGAGTGCAATGAGCGCGGAGGTTGCTGCCAGCACGGCGGCGAGCGCCAATCGAATTCGGCTTGCGATGTGCGATCTCATGTGCCCCGTCCTGACGCGCCACCGAGGCGCCGTCCCACGTCCAAGATACCCGCACCTTGATTCGACTCCCAGTCGAGCGTTCTGACGGCGAGGTCGGTCAGGTGGTGAGCAAAGCCTCCACATCGTGGTGGAGGGGGAGCGACGGCACGGCACCGGCGACGGTGGTGGCAAGTGCCCCGGCCGCAGCGGCCCACCGAGCAGCGTCGACAGTCGATGCTCCGGTTGACATTCGGGCAGCGAGGTTGCCGCAGAACGCGTCGCCGGCGCCGGTCGTATCGATGGGATCGACGGGAACGGGAGCGACGGTGACGGTCGATTCGTTGATTCGATCGAGCGTTGCGCCGGCCGATCCTCGGGTCACGATGACTGTCTCAGCGCCAGAGAGCAGAAGTGATTGGATGCCGCCGGCGAGTTCGGCCTCGTGTTCGTTGGGAACGACGACCGAACAGTTGTCGAGCAGTTCGTCAGGAAGCTGTTCAGCGGGCGCGGGGTTGAGGATCGTGGTCGCCCCGCTCGCGCTGGCGTGCTCGAACGCGATGCTCACCGTCGTGATCGGAACCTCGAGCTGAGCGATGACCACGCGACCTCGTGGAGGGTTCGAGCCGGGCCAGACCGTTGCGGCGTTTGCTCCTGCCACCACCACGATCGAATTCTCACCCCGATCGTCGACGACGATGAGTGCGCGGCCAGTCGGGATTGCTTCGTGGGCGGTCAACCAGCGATCGGTGATTCCTTCGGACCGGACCACCTCGCGGAGACTCCTCCCGGCAGCGTCGTTGCCGACCGAGCCAACCAGTGCGACGGAGGCGCCGGCGCGGGCGGCGGCGACGGCCTGGTTGAGCCCTTTCCCGCCGGGGAATTCGTCAAATGTCGATCCCGAGACAGTCTCACCGGGTTGTGGGTGGCGCTTCGTGCGTGTGACGAGGTCGAGATTCAGACTGCCAACGACGACGACATCGAAGTTGGCAGAAGCCGATGCGCTGATGTCAGCTGGCCCTGGCGCGCACGCCGATCGGCGCGATCAATCGGTACCCGGCGGCGTGGCGTTCGTCTTCCGACTCGCCTCCCCAGAAACCGTATTCGTGGTGCTCGCGGGCGAAGGTCATGCACGACGCTTGCACGCTGCAGCTCGCACACACCGCCTGCGCGGCTGACTCGCGTCGCTCTCGAGCCTGTGGCCGCTCAGCTGCCGATGGAAAGAACAGATGCGTGAGTCCCTTGCAGGCGCCCTCGCTCATCCAATCGTTCGCCTCGGCATCGTGTTCGAACTGCAGATCGATAGCGGTCATGTACTCGTTCCCCTCGAGTCGAGACTGTTCGATCTCCCCAGATCGGCAGTCGTTGTGGCTTACGAGGGGTGACAGTAGAACAAATCAATCGGGCAGTCAATTGTCCTCTGCAAGTAGTCAAAAGTTTCTCGATCGGGGGTCCGTCACGCGTTGATCAGTGCGGCGACTCCCGCCGAGAACCGGTCGAGATCATCTTGGGTGGTGTCCCATGCAGTCATCCACCGCACCTGGTCGATCGACGGATCCCAGTCCCAGAAGAAGCACCAGTCGCGCAGCGGCGCAATCGCCGCTGACGGCAGCCTCGGGAACAAGCTGTTGACCTCGGGCGGACCGTCGAGTTCCACGCCGGCAATGCCCGAGACGAGTCCATGAAGTTGTGTTGCCATGCGGTTGGAGTGACCGCCGAGGTCGATCCACAGATCGTTGTCGAGCAGCGCGTTGAACTGCGCGGCGAGGTACCGCATCTTGGAGGGCAACTGGGTGACCTGCTTGCGAACGAACTCCGAGCCGATTGCGATCTGAGGATCGAGAAAGACGACGGCCTCTGCACCGAGTGCGCCGTTCTTCGTGCCGCCGAAGCTGATGGCGTCGACGCCGGCGTCAACGGTGAATCGGCGGAGCGCGTCAGGGGAAGCGCCGAGCGCGGCTGTTGCGTTCGCGATGCGTGCTCCGTCGAGATGCACCAGCATGTTGTGACGATGCGCAGCGTCGCAGACCGCGGCGATCTCGTCGACGGTGTAGAGCGTTCCGAGTTCGGTCGGCTGCGTGATCGACACGATGCCCGGCTGTGCGTGGTGCACGACGCCGCGAAGGTGTGCCACGTCGTCGATCATCGCTGGCGTGATCTTGGCGTCGTCGGAGGCGACGTCGATGAGCTTCGTCGACAGGATTCGTTCGGGGGCGCCGGTCTCGTCGGCCTCGATGTGAGACCAGTTGGTGCAGATGATCGCGTGGTTCGGACCGGACAGTGAGCCGAGCATCGTGCCGAGCGCTGCGACGTTTGCTCCCGTGCCATTGAATGTCAGACGGGTCACCACATCGCGTCCGAAGAGCTCCCGGAATCGCTCTTCGCATTCGCGTGTATGGGCGTCTTCGCCGTACGCGAGCGCATGGCCGGAGTTGGCGGCGGTCACGGCATCGAGAACCGCTGGATGCGCGCCGGCGGCGTTGTCACTCGCAAACGATCGTTCGGGAGCGAGAGGGAGTGAGGTCATGGCGTGATTCTCGCACCAGTTCGGCCTGGACCGTGTGGCTCAGGTGATTCACGCATGTCTGCGGGCCCGGCGTCTCCAATTCGAAGCCCGACCAAACCTAGGATGCCGATTGGGCCAGGCACGCTCGCCCGAGGGACCGCAGAGGTGAAGACAACATGACCGATCAGCTACGAGAACCACGCCTGTCGATCCCGGTCGAATTGCGTCGAGGCGCACTCCGGGGGGACCAGTGGAAGTCAATCGAGTCGGGTCGGGCGCTCGTCGACAACTTCCTCGCCTTGGCGGAATGGGAATCGCTGGCGAACAAGAAGGTGCTCGACATCGGATGCGGCGTCAAGATCGCCCAGGCCATCCTCGAATACGACCTACCGATCGGTCACTACCACGGACTCGACATCAGCACGGATCTCATCGACGCACTCAACGAAGGCGCCGGGGGTGATGACCGCGTCGAGTTCACGTTCTCCGACATCTACAACGAGCTCTACAACCCGAACGGTGAACAGCTCACCGACACCTCGCAGTTCCCGATCGCTCCGGCCAGCGTCGACGTCGCTTGGGCGTTCAGCGTCTTCACCCACCTGAACTCCGAGGACACGAAGCACACGCTCCGCATGGCTCGCGAATGCCTCGTCGACGGCGGACTGTTCCTCTTCTCGGCGTTCGTCGACCGTTCCGAAGGCGCAGCGCCGTTCGTCGACGCGATTCCATCTCAACCGCTCAAGTGGGCCATCTTCTCCGAAGAACACTTCATCGATCTCGTGCTGGATTCCGGACTGGAGATCGTCCGGTATCGGGAACCTGACGAGCACATCCAGCACCAGCTCCTGTGTCGTCGAGTCGACTCGCCGTCACGACTCGTGCCAGACATCGAGGAGACCGACTTCGTGCGTGACGGTCACGCGATGGCCCCGTAGCGGCCGATGGCCACACGGTCGCTGAATCATCTGCTCTCCGAGATCCGTGCGTGCACGGTGTGCGAACAGCATCTTGAACACGGCCCACGGCCCATCGTGCAGGCCAGTAGCGATGCGCGAATCGTGATCATCGGTCAAGCTCCCGGACGCCGAGTGCACGAATCCGGGGTGCCGTGGGACGACCCCAGCGGGCGCACGCTGCGTCAGTGGTTGAACGTGACCGAGGAACAGTTCTACGACCCGAACATCGTCGCGCTCGTGCCCATGGGATTCTGCTATCCGGGCTCGGCGTCGTCGGGCGACAAGCCGCCACGGCCAGAATGTGCGCCCCTCTGGCACGAACGGCTGTTGAGTGAGCTCGCAGCCGACCGTCTCGACATCATCATCGGCACGTACGCTCAGAAGCGCTACATCCAGAACAGGATGAAGACGCTCACCGAAACAGTGGCGAACTGGGCGACGTACCTTCCGAGCACGGTCGTGCTTCCGCACCCGTCGCCGCGTAACCGGCATTGGTTGACGAAGAATCCGTGGTTCGAGACCGACACCGTTCCCGCCGTTCAAGCTCGCATCGCTCAATTCCTCAGCTGAGCGGAGCGGCGATGTTCGAGGGGTGATCACCCGATGGGGCGGGGTTGAGACAGTACGGTTTTGTCATGACGAAATCGGATACCGAACCAGGCGTGGGGGAGGGGGTCGGTCGTTGCCGGTGGTGCCGTCGAGTTGTTGTGCGCCGGCCGGGTCCAGGTCGTCCCAAACAGTTCTGTAGTCAGAAGTGTCGGCAATGGGATTGGGTCTCGCGTCAGCGTGCAGCTGACCTTGCGCTCGGCGCCGACGAGATCATCGTCAACCGGCACGAACTCGACAAACTGCACGACGACTTGTACGTGTTGTCGTGTGCGGTCGCGGACGTCGAGGGCGACACGAGTGGTCGGCCGACGAACCGTGAGCTCCGTGAATCGCTCGACTGGATTCTTGCCGCGGCTCGGCCGCTCGTGCATCGTGAAGTCTCCGCACCCACCACATCACCCATCAAAACGTCATGACGAAATAGACACTCGACGTCTGGGTCGGGGGATCGATCTCACTCGTACGCAATCTTCCGTCTGTCGGCCGCGGCGGCATGCGGGGCGGTCGCCAGGTCGGCGACAGACGGTCTCGGCGCATGGTGAATCGAGCGCGATGGCAACGTCGGCAGCATGGCTGGAGCGCAGCGTGGTCTCCGATGCGGCTGACGGTGAGGAGACTTCGTATCGGCGCCTGCAGGCCGCTGCGTGTGCGTGCGAGATGTCGATTGTGCGGTGTCCGAGCCGTTTGCGTCTTCCTGAGCTTCTCGACTGGGACGCCGATAATCTTCGTTATGTCAATTAGCCGTTACCAAACGGACATATCGAGTTGAGGTTGAGTTTGACCCCTTCGCCTCTCTCGGTGGGTCATTAAACACAGGAAAGTCGAAAGATTCTGAGCCATGACTGGCGTTCGATGAGTGTTCACCGTAGTCTCAACCTCAAGTTGAGATTTGAGTAGCCGGACGGCTGCGACGACATCTTGTCCATGCAGGAGGACTCACACCGATGAACGCTCGACGCCGAACTCACGGCCGTGCCACCAAACGAGGAATGCTCGGACGCGCAGCGCGTGGTTCGTTGATCGCAACCATGGCCGTCGGGTCGGTCTCCGTCACGGCGGGTGCAGCACCTGATGGTCCGGTGCCGGTTGCCGGCGCCTCGTCAGCGCTTTCCCAAGGAGCCCAGGGCTCCAGTGTGAAGGCACTCCAGCAAGCGCTGATCAATGCAGGCATTCCAGTGGCCGGTGGTGCTGACGGAGTGTTCGGTCCTGCGACCAAGGGTGCGATCATCGCGTTCCAGCAGGCTCGTGGATTGGCGATCACCGGCTCCGTCGACCAGGCAACTGCCGACGCGTTGGGCATCACCCTCTCGACCGCGTCGACCGGGGTGACCAACACGTCCGGTTCGACGAGCGGCGGCCTTCAGGAAGGTTCCCAAGGTGAGGCCGTCAAGGAACTCCAGCGCAAGTTGCTCGACTTCGGTGTCTACCTCGCCACTGGCGCCAACGGCACGTGGGGCTCGAGCACCACACGCGGTCTGCGTCAGTTTCAGCGCTGGAACGGGCTGACCGTGACCGGCACGCTCAACACGGCGACGACGAACCGGCTCGGGCTTGGCACGACCACCACTTCGACGACCACCACCACCACTACCACCACCTCCCCCAGCTCCAACCCGTACGTCGGGCTGAAGCAAGGTTCGAGTGGCACACTCGTCAAGGACCTCCAGCAGGCGCTGCAGGCAACCGGACTCGTGGTGCGCGGTGGCGCTGACGGTCAATTCGGACCCGGAACAGCGAATGCGCTCCGAGCGTTCCAAGGCTTCAACGGACTCACCAAGAACGGCGTGGTTTCTCAGCGAGCAGCCGAACTCCTGAAACTCGGGACCGGTGCAGCGACCCCTCCCCCAGCGGTCGCCAGTCCGTACCTCGGGCTGAAGGTCGGCTCAACGGGCCCGCGGGTCCGTGACGTGCAGCAAGCGCTCATGGCAGCCGGCGTCAGCGTGCGTGGTGGCGCCGACGGGGCATTCGGACTCGTGACCAAGGCAGCACTCACCTCGTACCAGAAGGCAACGGGGATCACCGCTGACGGCACGGTCAATCAGGCGACGATCACCAAGCTCGGTCTCGGCAGCTCCAGCGGGCCCGCTCCGTTCGCCCCGAGCTCCCAGACGAACTCCACCACCACGACGTCGAGCAATCCCTACGTCGGCTTGAAGGTTGGCTCGATCGGTCCGCTCGTGAAGGAACTCCAGCAGGCATTGCAGAGCACCGGACTGGTCATTCGCGGTGGCGCCGACGGAGTCTTTGGCACCTCGACGGCAACCTCGTTGAAGTTCTTCCAGCGGGTCAACGGCATCAACCAGACCGGGGTCGTGACCGAACGCGGCGCCAACCTGCTCGCGCTCGGTACCGGCACGGTGCAGGGAACCAGCAACCCGAACTCAGGTGGCAGCATCAAGCTCGACCACTTCCCCGTGCAGGGCCAGTGCGCCTTCGGTGACACGTGGGGCGCACCGCGAGGCGGAGGGCGCACGCATGTTGGTGTCGACATCATCGCCGCAGAAGGAAAGCTGCTCTACGCCGTCGTCGACGGTGAAGTCTCGAAGCTCTACTGGGACCAGCCCGGAGCACTGGCCGGCAACGGACTTCGCATCGAGCAGCCGAACGGTACGTACTTCACCTACCTACACCTCCTCAGCTTCGCTCCTGGCATCAAGGTCGGCACCCAGG
>CALICC010000307.1 GCA_938049325.1 uncultured Ilumatobacter sp.
CCCCCACCCACCGGTCGCTCGACCCCGTGTGGCGCCAAGCCGAAGAAGCCGGCAAGCCCGTGGTGTTCCACGTCGGCGGCACCGGCGCGCTGATCGATCCCGGCTACTTCAACAACGGCCTGCCTGTGCCACCCGACTTCCATGGCGGCGAAGAGAACTTCCGCTCGGTCGACTACATGGCCATCCCGTTCCCACCGATGCAGACACTGGCCACGATGATCTTCGACGGAGTCTTGGAACGCCACCCGCGTCTCCGCGTCGGCGTCATCGAGCAAGGCTGCATCTGGCTGCCGAGCTGGATCAAGCAGATGGAGTCTGCGATGGATGCGTTCGGTCGTCACGAGGAACGGCTCCGCGATCTGTCGCTCACGCCGCGCCAATACGTCGAGCGCCAAGTGCGCGTCACGCCCTACCCGACCGAAGACATCGGTTGGGTCACCGACCAGGTCGGCGAGAACATCTTGCTGTTCAACACCGACTACCCGCACGTCGAAGGCGGGCGACGCCCGTACGAGCGGTTCCAGCGCAGCCTCGGCGACCGTTCGGCCTACATCCGTGACCGGTTCTACGCCGAGAACTTCATCGATCTGATGGGCTCTGCCGTCGGCGCCCTCGTCTGAAGGATGACGACGGAGGGTCAAACCCAACGTCGACCCGACCGCCGTGTCAGAGGGACCCGACGACGTCGATCAAGAGATCGGTGTCGCGAGAGGTGAACACGCAGAACTCGCCGTTGCTGTTGAGTTCGACGATGATCTCGTTGGCCACGGTGGACGACGAGTAGTTGAGCGACGATGCCGTGGGCACCGCACCGCAGTCGTAGGTGGTGAAGAAGCCGGTGCCCGCAGGGCGGACCGCCGTGATGTTCACCACGACACTGTCGGCGTCAGCGGCCACGTTGGCACGCCCGGCAACGTGCACCGTGAGGCTCGCGCCGTCGGCCTGGCGACCGATCCGACGCTGCAGACCGTCGATGGTCGAACCGGCGGCGCGGCTGTCGACCAGACGGGCCGGCGGCACCGGCGTGTAGTCGACGTCGTCCGTGAGCTGACCGACGACGTCGATCAGCATGCCGGTCTCGCTCGACGCAAAGATGCACACCGTGCCCTCGGCCGACACTTCAGCGATGATCTCGTTGGCCCGGTTGACCCCGGCCGTGAAGTTCAGCGACGAGGCGCCCGGAGCGTTCGGTAGACATGGGTGCAGCGTCACGAAGCCGTTGTTCGGGGCCTTGATCGACGTCACGTTGATGACCACTGCGGTCGCATCGGGCGACACGCCCGCACGGTTCACAACGTCGAGCTCGTAGGTCTGTCCGGCGGACAGCGAACCGATGCCAGCAGCGGTGCCGTCGACAGTGGGCTGGCCCGCACGAGTTTCGAGAATGCGAGCTGGTGCAAGCGGGTCGTACGCCGAGTCGGCGTCGATGTAGCCGACGACGTCCATCAGCACGTCGGTTTCGACAGAGGAGAACACGCACAGTTGACCTTGGTCGGACAGGCCGGTGATGATCTCGTTCGGTGTGCTCGAACCGTTGAAGTTGAGTGACGATGCGCCAGGGACTTCGTCGAGGCATGGGTGCACGGTCAAGAAGCCGATGCCGTTGCCGCGCACCGAGGTCACGTTCACCACGACCGCCTTGGCGTCTTGAGGCACTCCGGCCCGGTTCGCCATGTTCACGGTGAGCGTCCCGCCGGCCTTGATCGTCCCGATCTCGGCGTAGCGGCCGTCGGTGGTCACTCCGCCGGGCAGACGAGTGTCGACCACGCGAGCCGGCTCGACCGACGTCACGAACGGCGTCGGGTCCGGATCCGGGTTCACGATCACCGGGTCGTCGTTGTCGACGATGGTCACGACCGATGAGGTCGCAGCGGTGAGTGAAGCGCCAACAGCGTTGGACAGCGTGACGCTGAACGTTTCGTTGTCGTCGTCGACCGAGTCGTCGACGATCGGCACGGCGATCTGCTTCGAGCCGCTCTCGCCAGCAGCCCACGTCGCGATCAGCGAACGGGCCGAGTAGTCGGCGGGAGCGGTCGCGGTGCCGTTCGAGGTCGAGAACCGGACCGAAGCAGCTCCTTCGCTTCCGTTGGCCCGGGTGATGCTGAACGTGGCGTTGCCGCCGTCTTCGTCGACGGTGATCGTTGCCGGGCTGAGGCTGAACTCGCCGGCACCGTCGTCGTCGAGGATGGTGACTTCGCTGGTGGTCACGGTGCCCGCGAGCACGCCGACGTAGTTGTCGAGGTTGAGAATGAACGACTCGCCGCCTTCGGACAATTCGTCGTTGACGATCACGATGTTGAACGACTTGGCACCGTCTTCTCCGTCGGCCCAAGCGAATGACGCATCGACGGCGAAGAAGTCGGCGCCCGCGACCGCAGTCGCGTCGGTGCTGGTGACCCGCACCGATGCCGGACCGTCGCTGCCACCCGAACGGGTGACGCTGAGCGACACGAACAGGCCGTCCTCGTCGATCGAGATCGTTGCCGGGCTGATGTCGATCACGCCGGGAACTTCGTCGTCGACGATGGTGATCGAGCTCGACGTCGCCGAGCCCGCCGCAGCGCCGACGTACGTGCCGAGCTCGACGGTGAGGGTTTCGTCGTCTTCGACCTCGCTGTCATCGGTGATGACGAGCGTGGCCGACTTCGGACCGGTTTCGCCGTCTGCCCAGCTGAGCGTTGTGCTGAGGGCGGTGTAGTCGAGGCCGGCGGTGGCTGTGCCATCGACCGTCGACACGACGACCGATGCCGCACCGTCGGAGCCGCCGCTACGTGTCGCGGTGATGATCACCGACACGTTGCTTTCGTCGAGCGTCACGGTGGCCGGGCTGATGTCGATCACGCCGACATCGTCGTTGTCGACGATGGTGACCGTCGACGACACGGCACTGCCGAGCGCGGCGCCGGTCGGGCTGCTGAGCGTGACGGTGAAGTCTTCGTCCGATTCGAGCGTTGCGTCGTCGGTGATCAGAATCGTGACCGACTTCGGTCCGTCTTCGCCGTCGACCCAGTCGAGCGCGGTGGAGAGGGCGGTGAAGTCTGCTGCGGTTGCGGTGCCAGCGACGGTGGCGACGTCGACCGACGCCGCGCCGTCCGAGCCGCCGGAGCGCGTGGCGGTGATCGTGACCGAGGTGCCATCTTCGTCGACCGACGTGGTGGCCGGGCTGATGTCGATCACGCCGGGTACTTCGTCGTCGGTGATGGTGACGGTGCTCGATGTCGTGGCGCCGGCTGCGGCACCGACGAAGTTCGAGAGCTCGATCGTCAGGTCCTCGTCGCCTTCCACCAGTCCGTCGTCTGCGACGAACAACGTCACCGTGCGATCGCCGGTTTCACCGTCGGCCCAGCTGAGGCTGGAGTCGATCGTGGTGTAGTCCACGTCGGCTGTTGCCGTGCCGGCGATGCTGTCGACATCGACCGATGCTGCGCCCTCGGAACCGCCGGTGCGCGTCACGGTCACGTCGATCGATGTGCCGTCTTCCGCGACGGTCACGGTGGCGGGTGCGATCTCGATCGTGCCGACGTCGTCGTTGTCGATGATCGTGACGGTGCTCGAAGTGTTGGTGGTGCCCAATGCGACACCGACCGGGTTCGACAGCGAGACGGTGAAGTCTTCGTCCGCTTCGAGGACCGCGTCGTCGGTGATCAGGATCGTCACGGCCTTGACGTCGTCTTCGCCGTCGGCCCAGTTGAGGGCGGTGGCGACCGGCGTGTAGTCGGCCTCGGTGGCGCTGCCGACGGCGGTGGTGACGTCGACGCTCGCGGCACCGTCGGTGCCGCCGCTGCGAGCGACGACGAGGTTGATCGACGTTCCGTCTTCGTCCACGTTGGTGACCAACGGGAAGATGTCAACAACGCCGGGCGTCTCGTTGTCGGTGATGGTGACGGTGCTGGTCGTGGCGGTGCCGAGGGCGGCGCCGGTGACGTTGGTGAGCGCGACGTCGAACGTCTCACTGGCCTCGACATCCGAGTCGTCGATGATCGTGATGTCGACCGTCTTGGGGCCGGTCTCGCCGTCGATCCAGCTGAGCGTGGTGTTGACCGCGGTGTAGTCGTCGGGTGCGACTGCGCTGTCGTCGCTGGTGGCGACGTCGACGGTGGCGGCGCCGTCGGACCCTCCGGTGCGGGTGGCGGTCACGGTGACCGTGGTGCCGTCTTCGGC
>CALICC010000308.1 GCA_938049325.1 uncultured Ilumatobacter sp.
GGGTGATGAGGAGGTAGGCCAGCAGCACGAGCGCGACGACAGCAAGGAACCGTTTGATCCATCGAGCGACCTTGCTGCCCGTCGAGTCCGGATCGCCCTCCGACCCGATGATCCCCTCGACCACGTCGGCGTCGTGTTGCGCCAGATCTTCCGTGATGGTCACGTCAGCTTCCCCATTTCTCCGAGTTCCCCAGTGTTCGATACTTCCACACCGTCGAACGGGTGGAAGACGTCGGAGGGCGCCGACACCAGGTGCCGGCGCCCTCCGATCGCATGTCGCCTGCTCCCCAAAACTCAGGGATTGTGCGACGGGTGTTCAGTTGCTCAGCTCGGCCATGACGCTTCGATGGCGTCAGCAGCTGCCTGTGCGTCCTGGTCGCCGTTGACGGCGGAGGTGCCTTCGGTCCAGAAGGTGCCGGCGCCGACGTCAGCGGGCATGAGGTCAGAAGCGTCGAAGCGGACGATCGAGGCGCTCGCCAGGATCTCCAGGAACGACTGCTCGAGCGGCTGGTAGACGCTCTCGTCCTGACCGATCGCAGCGGAGAGGAAGCCTGACAGCGCAGCGCCGCCACCCTTCAGCTCCTGCTGTGCGACCTGACGTGCCTCGGCGTAGTCAGGCGTCGACATGTAGGCGAGGAGGTCGTGGACCTCGGGGCGCTCGTTGAACGCAGCTGCCAGCGTGCCTGCACCCAACACCGGCGCATCGCCGTTGATGTCGGGGAAGTAGAACACGTCGACTGCAGCATCGGAGCCATCAGCGAAGGCGGTGCCTTCGGGGATGAATGCCGAGTAGAACGAAGCCTGACGGTGCATGAAGCAGTCGCCATCAACGAGCGGCTGGCCGTTGTCTTGGAACGCCGTTGCGGCGATCGTGCCGGAGCTGGCGAAGACGGTGTCTTCGTTCCAGAGGTCCAGAACGGTCTGCATCGACTCGACGATCTGCGGGTCGTTGAACGGGATCTCGTGGCTGACCCACTGGTCGTACACGTCGGGGCCGTGCTGGCGAAGGACCATGTCCTCGACCCAGTCGGTGTAGGTCCAACCCGTTGCCGGGCCCGACTCGATGCCGACACACAGTGCCTTGGCGCCGCCGTCTTCGGTGATCTGCGTCACGAGCGCAGTGAATTCGTCGAACGTCGTGGGCACGGTGTACCCGGCGGCTTCGAAGGCTGCGGGCTGGTACCAGACGAGGGACTTGAGGTCAGCCTTGACCGGCACGCCGTACTGCGTGCCGTCCACGTTGCCGAACACGGTCCATGCTTCGGACCAGTTCTCGGCCGTTGCAGTTGCTGCGCCGTCGGCGAGCGCCTTCACGTCACCCGCACGAGCGAACTCGGCCAGCTTGCCCGGCTGCGGGAAGATGGACACGTCGGGCGGGTTGCCGCCAGCGAGCTGGGTGTTGATGTTGGTCTCCCATGCGGCGTCGCCGAGGTAGACGACTTCCACACCGTTCTCTTCACCCCAGGCGCCCAGGACTTGCTGGATCGCGCCGGCTTCGGAGTCATCGCGCTCCGGGCCGGTGACGATGATTTCGTCGCCGGTGCGCTCGAGGACGACAGGCGGCGGCTCTTCTTCGACCACGGCCTCTTCTTCGGCGACGGTGTCGTCGGTTTCCTCAGCGACGGTGTCTTCGGTCTCTTCGCCCGCCGGTGCGTCAGTGGTTTCACTTTCGCCCTCGGTGCCGTCGCTGCCGCACGCGGCAACGACGAGTGCCAGCGTGACTGGCAGGGCAGCGAGCTTGATGCTGCTTTTCTTCATGGTTCTCCCCCTATGGAGTTGTTGGTCATCGGATTGTACCCGATGTGTAAACGCTTACATATGTAGGCACCAACGTCAAGTGCAGCGAGCGAGTGCAGCGGTGACGACGACTGCAGGAGCTCAGGTTGCGTTCGGCGGCCCGGTCGTCGCGCGCACGATCAATTCGAGCTCGGGGCGGTGTACGAACGAGGCGTTCGTCGCCGAACCGGCGTTGGGTTCGGCCTCCATCGAGGCCAACAACAATCGTGCCGCGCGAGCGCCGTGGTCCACCACCGGCTGGCGAATCGTCGTGAGGTCGATGACGGAGGAGAACTCGTGGTCGTCGACACCGATGATCGAGACGTCGATCCCAGGATTCAAGCCGGCCGACTTCATCGCGGTCACCGCGCCGAAGGCCATCTCATCGGACATGGCAAACACGGCGGTCGGTGAGTGCGGGTGCGCGAGTAGATCGTTCATTGCCTCGACGCCGTCGGCCACGCTGAAGTTGCCGTTGGCCACGAGCCCGGGATCCAGGCTGATGCCACGGGCATCGAGCTCCTGCTCGAAGCCTCGGCGGCGAGACTTCGGGACGTCGAAGTTCATCGGATCGTCGGCGAGCCCGCCGATGATCGCGAGACGCTCATGGCCGAGGCCGAGCAAGTGTTCCGCAGCGATCCGACCGACGTGTTCGTCATCGATGCACACCGCAGGGTGACCATGGACGCTCCGTCCAACAGTGGCGAGCCCGACATTGCGCCGCTCGAGCGACGCGACCTGTTCGGGGGTGATGCGCACATCAACCAAGATGAGACCGTCGGCGCGTCGTTCGATCTGGCGGTCCTCGTCGAGGAGGCGATTGCGCGCCTCGTCGTTCGAGAGTCCGATGACCTGGAACTCGAGCCCCGCATCGGCGCACACCGCCTCGGCGCCCGCCATCACCGTCGAGAAGTACCAGCTGTTGATGATGGGGACCGCAACGATGACCGTTCCGGTCCGCCCGGCCGCCAGCCGTGACGCGGCGGGGTCCGGTCGATACGACATCGACGTTGCCACCTCACGAACTCGGGCGCGAGTCGACTCGGCGACGTTCGGCAACCCGCGGAGTGCCCGGCTCACCGTTGCCACCGACACGTTGGCTGCCGAGGCAACATCTTCGATGGTGGCCCGACGGTCGCTACTCATCGAAGTCTCGCGCCGTGGCGCCTCGTCGCTCGTCCTCGTCGTCATCACAAGCCCCTGTCGCCGACGATGAGTGTAAGCGCTTCCATCGCGTGTGGCCGCATGGGGCGCTACGTTCGGGCAATGGCCGATGATCAGGCAGCTTCGCAGTCGGTGTCCGCGTCGCTCGCGGCTCGCGTCATCTCACTGATCGACCTCACCGATCTCGATGACGAGCACCGACCCGATGGCATCGAATCTCTCGTCGCACGCGCGATCCAACACGAGACGGCCGCGGTGTGCGTGTGGCCCGAGTACGTCGAGCGAGTCGCGGAGGCGATCCGGCGCGCCGAGCGTGAGTCGGCTGCATCGATCCGAGTCGCGACCGTCGTGAACTTCCCGGCCGGTGACGACGACATCGTGGCAACCGTCGCTCTCGCATCCCAGGCGCTCGATGACCGCGCCGACGAGATCGATCTCGTGTTGCCGTATCGCTCGTTCCTCGCCGACGACGTTGCGCATCCTCGCGCGATGGTCGAAGCGGTGGCAGAGTGCGTCCATGGGACCGGAGCGCACCTCAAAGTGATCCTCGAGACGGGGGAGTTGCGCCACCCGGAGGCGATCAAACGTGCGAGCCAGCTTGCGATCGAGTCGGGCGCCGACTTCATCAAGACCTCGACGGGTAAGACGTCGGTCGGCGCGACGCTCGAGGCGGTCGAGGCAATGGCAGAGGTCATCGCGACCGCGAGCCGGCCGATTGGACTCAAGCCATCGGGCGGGATCCGAACGGTCGAGGATGCGGCTCGCTACCTTCGCGTCGTCGACGACCAGCTCGGTGTTGGCTGGGCGACTCCGTTGACGTTCAGATTTGGTGCAAGCAGCCTGCTCGACGACGCTCTCGCTGCGCTCGCCCCATCGTGAGAGGTTGCCGATGCGGCTGGTAGCGCGCGACGGTGACCTCGCACGGGCGATCGAACTGGCCGCGGTCCCGGGCATCGTGTCGCTGGTTGGCCGACCCGGCGTCGGAACGTCATCGCTGGCGGCGGCGCTCGTCGCTGCAAGTGCACCCGACTTCGCGGTGATCAGAACCTGCCAGCTCGAAGTGCTCGCCGACGAATCGCTCATCGAGGCCGTGGTCGCCGATGTGGTCGGTGCAACGACGGAGCTGGGGATCGAACCGGTCGATGCACTTGTCTCGGCGTTCCTCGGGCGGCGCGCACTCCTGGTGCTCGATCATGTCGGGCAAATCGTCGGCGCCGCTGGACGCCTTGCGTTGCGGCTCGTCGAGGCCTGCCCGCTGCTCACCATCGTCGTGACGACCACCCAGCGGTTGCAGGTCGTCGGCGAATCGGTGCTGTCGATCGAACCGCTCGCCAGCCCCGAAGCCGCATATGCGGTTGCCCGACGAGCGCAAGCCGTCGGTCCGGTACCCGATGATTTCGCGGAGCTGTGGGACGTCATCGGAGGACTCCCGCGCGCCTTGCAAATGGTTGGTGCGCGCGCCGAGCAGCGGTCGTGGGCGGAGGCCGCGCGCGACATCGGCGAACGGGTCCAAAACCAGGGCGGGCGACGGCGCGATGTGCTCGCCGTCGTGGTCGACTGGTCGTACGAGCTGCTGAGCGACGAGGCGCGATTCGTGTGCGACCGCCTCTCCGTGTTCGAGTCCGGATGGGTGATCGGTGGAGCGATGGCGGTTGCTGGACCGCGCCTCGAGGACGACATCGCAAGCCTCGGTGGTCTCGATGAGAATTCGGCCGACCCGCTCACCCGCAGTGGCGTTGCCGACCAGCATGTCGAGCGGGTGACCGAGCTCCTCGACGAGCTCGAGCGTGCAGCCCTGGTCCTGCGGATGCCCGGCGCGTCGGGCGTGCGATGGGTGATGCCCGAGGCGCTTCGTCATCACGGCCAGCGACGGCTGGCCGAACAGGGGGAACGTACGGCGGTGCGCGACGCGCATCTTGCGCACGTCACCGCCGAGGCTCGTATCGCGCACGGTGTCTGTCGGGGCCGCGAACTCGAGGCCGGCGTTGCCCGCTTCGACATCGAGTGGGACAACTTTCGCGCGGCGATGGACTGGGCGATCGCGGCGCAGCGAGTCTCGGCGGTCGACGAGTTGTTTCGCGTCCTCGACATCGCGATGTGGTGGTTGCCGCGACGAGAAGTCGTGTTGTGGGGGCGACGCGCGGCGAGTCGAGCGGAGGCAACCGGGGCGGGGATCGGTGCGTCGACGCGCAGGTGTCTCGCGATTGGTGAGGCAGCCGCGGGCGACCACGAACGAGCGCTTCGCGCCAACTTGCTCGCCATCGACACGGCGCAGTCATCGGAGGACCGGAGTTGGGCGCGCCATTTCGCGGCCGCCGCATCGGTCGAGCTCGGCCGGCTGTCCGACGCGGCAGGACTCCTCGACGCGATGATCGCCGAGCCGCCGTCCAGCGACATGGACGCAGCGGTTCAGCTCGCCGCGCACGCGGCGCTCAAGTTCACGACCGGACGGCTCGACGAACGAGCGACGATGCAAACGCTCGACCGAGCGCGCGCGTTGGCGACGTCATCGAAGAGTTCGCTCGCTCGTGCCCACGTGCTCAGATACTGCAGCGACGTGGAGGCTGCCCTCGGGCACCAGGACCGCGCGGAGGCCCTCCTCGCCGACGCGGTGGCGGAGTCGCGTCGAGACGGCGTCGAAGCGTTCGAGGCCGAGGCGGTGCGCTGGCAGGTCGGCGTGTCGGGTGTCGTCGGTCTCAGCGGAGCGGTGTCGGCCATGGCATCGTGGGGCGACGCGCCCGCGCTGCGGAGTGAATCGTTCGTGCTCGAAGCGTTGGGCATCAACTTGGTCGAGCTCGGCTTCGCCGAGGATGGCGCGCTGCTTCTCGGACACCTTCAGTCGGATCCGGTGCGGCGGGCCAGTACCGAGCATCGGCGGCCGCGTGCCGAAGACGAGTGTGCGCGGTCCCGGCGAGCTCCGGTTCGGTGGGCGACAGGTCGCGAGACGTCTCGCGACGACGTGATCGATTTCGCCCGGTCGGCCGCTGTGGCAGCGATGAGCGCGTCGGGCAGGCTTGCTCGCTGACTTCCTTGCGCCCTCGGCAGGATTCGAACCTGCGACACCTGGTTCCGGAAACCAGTGCTCTATCCCCTGAGCTACGAAGGCAGGGATCAGCAATCTATCCGAACGCATGGGTGAACCGGTGGGGCTGATCCGGCAGACTTGGACACGCATGTCTGACCCGATCGCCAAGCTCACGACGCTGCTCGAACCGGTTTTTGCCGAAGTCGCTGCGGCTCACGCCGAATCCGGCTCCGAATCAG
>CALICC010000309.1 GCA_938049325.1 uncultured Ilumatobacter sp.
CGCCGTGGGTTACCAGCCCACCCTGGCCGACGAGATGGGCGTTCTCCAGGAGCGCATCACCTCGACCGGCGGTCACTCGATCACGTCGCTCCAGGCCGTGTACGTCCCCGCTGACGACTACACCGACCCGGCGCCGTTCACCACCTTCACGCACTTGGATGCCACCACCGAGCTCAGCCGTACGGTTGCTTCGCTTGGCATCTACCCGGCGGTGGACCCGTTGGCCTCGACGTCGACGATCCTCAGCCCCGAAGTCGTCGGTGATCACCACTACAATGTGGCTCGTCGTGTGCAGGAAACGCTCCAGCGCTACAAGGAGCTGCAAGACATCATCGCCATCCTCGGTCTCGACGAGCTGTCCGAAGAGGACCGCCTCACCGTGTCTCGTGCCCGTAAGGTCGAGCGCTTCTTGTCGCAGCCGTTCTTCGTCGCGAAGGTCTTCACCGGCCTCGAAGGTGAGTACGTGCCCGTGGCCGAGACAGTCGAGTCGTTCGAAGCAATCATCGACGGTGGCCTCGATGATCTGCCCGAGCAGGCCTTCCTCAACGTCGGCAACATCGATCAGGTCCAGGCCAAGGCCAAGTCCCTGCAGGAAAGCTGATCATGGCCGCAACCTTCCAGGTTGACATCGTTTCCCCGGAGCAGGTTCTGTTCTCGGGGGAGGCCAACATGGTCATCACGCGCACCGCCGGCGGCGGCGAGATCGCCTTTCAGGCTGGTCACGCTCCGTTCGTCGGTGCACTCGTGGAGAACCACACTCGGATCTTCTTGGCCGACGGCAAGGTCCAAGACGTTGCCGTGCACCGCGGCTTCATCGAGGTCAGCAGTGGCGAGGTCACCAAGGTGTCGATCCTCTCCGACGTTGCCGAACTGGCCGACGACATCGACGTCGACCGGGCCAAGAGTGCCCTGGAGCGTCACGAGCAGACGCTGAAGACCGAATCGGTCGAAGCGCACATCGCCGACGCCATTGCCGGCAAGGCACGGGCGAAGGCTCGCCTCACCGCAACCGGCAACAGCTTCACCGCCTAGCGGCGCGAGCGCCTGGCTTCGGCTGGGTCGCGTGTGGTGTCAGCCGGTGATGCCGATGAGCGCCTGCAAATTGAACCCGCTGCCACTCATGGTGCGCAACGTGGTGTTCGCATCGGCACTGGCCAGTGGGAGCAAGAAGTCGTAGGTCGACGCCGACGTGCCCGTCAGGTCCGTGGTGTCGTCGCCGAGGTAGATGGCGATGTCGGTCAGGCCGTTGTTCTGTGCGTTGCTCACGACGTTGTTGAGCGTCGCGGCATCCAGGTCGTCGATGTTGATGAAGTGAACGCGTCGCGTCGTTGTGACGCCAGCGTCGGTGGTGGCGACCCAGTCGGCCTGGGCAGCGTCGCGACCGATGACGATGATCTCGTCGTTGCCGCTTCCGCCGGTCGGGAACCGGTAGGCGCTGGCGCCGTGGAAGTTGACGGGGGTCCCTGTCATTGCGGGCGGCGTTGCTGGAGTACCTGTGTCGCTGATCGACCCGCTGCACGTCGAACCTGCGGAGGCGGTGATCGAGAAGCTCGAGATGTCGCCAGTGGCGTCGTAGAGCGTCGAGGGCTGGCTGAGCGTGCCCGCGGTGATGAGGTCAGCCTCGTCTGCGTACGTGCCGCGCTGCACCAGGTGGACTTCTTCCGCCTTGGCGAGCTGATCCAACTCGACGTCGCACGCGACTTCGTTGGCTCGGTTGGTGACGCCGCGCACCGCAAAGACGGTCACCGTGGCCAGGATCCCGAGGATCACGATCACGATGAGCAGCTCGGCAAGCGTGAAGCCATTGTCCTTTCGTTGTTTCATTGCCTTCCCTCCACAGGTTTCTTCGGCCGCTTGCCGGCGGGCCATGAGTCAACTTCGTGCAAAGGCAGCGGCAAGTCGTCAGCAACAGCCGAAATCTGCAACGATCGGCCCATGAGCGCATATCTGATCGTGAACTACGACGTCGAGAACCCAGACCTGTACACCGACTATCAGGGCGGAGCGCTCGGCGCGCTGCGCATCGGTACGGAGTGCGATGTGATTGTCCTTGATCCAGACTCCGAGCAGGTCGAGGGGGAAGGCGCAGGCAAGCAGACCGTCGTCCTCAAGTTCGAGTCGCTCGAGAAGGCGAAGGAAATCTACGAATCGGGCGAATACCAGGCGATCGTCGGCAAACGCCACGACGCGACGTCGAAGCACTTTGCGCTGCTCGTCAACGGTTTCGGCTGAACTGTCAGTCGGTCGGCGGACCGATTTCGTCACGAAGGCCGAACCCGACGCGGCTGGGCCCATTTGCCTCGTAGTGCCGAAGCCGTCGCACGGCGTCGGACAGCGTTGGGATCTCGCCCGCCGGCAGCCACCACAACACGTTGAACGCCGTCTCTTGGCGTTGGAACCACTCGCTGCGCCGTCGCATGTAGCTGGCGTGGCCGCTCTTGAACATGAAGTGGTTGAGTGCAGCTTTGCTCTCCCAGACCGACATGTTCGGCGCCATCAACGGATCGTCCGCGTCGGGGACTTCGACGAAGCTCGACGGAGCGCCATCGGGGTCCTTGAGTCGCCAGACGAAACCAGGCGTGGATTCGGCGATCGCGTTGATCGGGTCGAGCGCGCGCCGGAACTCGGCCATCTCGTCGCTGTCGAGCGGTGCTCTGAACAGCCCGAGGTTCAGCTGTGCCAGGTGATACGTCGTCACGAAAGCGGTCGAGTCTCAGTAGTCGATCGCTGAGAACTCGCGCAGCTTCTTGACCCGGTGGCGGGCGTCGACGAAGCGCACGGTGCCGCTTCGTGACCGCATGACCAAGCTCTGCGTGCGGGCGCCCAACTTGTCGAAGCGAACGCCGCGCAGGAGTGCGCCGTCGGTGAGACCGGTCGCTGCGAAGAAACAGTTGTCGCTGGTGATCAAATCGTCTTGGGTCATGACGCGGTCGAGGTCGTAGCCGGCTGCGTCCATGGCGGTCTTCTCATCCTCGCTTTGGGGCGCGAATCGAGCCTGCATCTCACCACCCATGGCCTTACATGCAGCGGCGGAGATGACGCCCTCAGGGGTGCCGCCGATGCCGAACAGCACATCGACGCCGGCGTCCGGCCAGGCCGTGGCCACCGAGCCATACACGTCGCCGTCGGTGATCAGTCGAATACGGCAGCCGGCGGCTCGAACCTCGGCGATCAGGTCGGCGTGGCGCGGACGGTCGAGGATGACGGCAGTGAGGTCCTGCACGTCCTCGCCTTTCGACTTGGCGATCCATCGAAGGTTCTGTGACGCGCTTGCGGTGATATCGATCGATCCGACCGACTCGGGGCCGACGGCGATCTTCTCCATGTAGAACGACGGGCCCGGATCGAGCATGGCGCCGCGGTCGGCAACGGCGATCACCGAGAGAGCGTTGGTCTTGCCGTGAGCGGTGAGCGTGGTGCCGTCGATCGGGTCGACGGCCACATCGACGAGCGGCTCGGATCCATCGCCGACTTCTTCGCCGTTGAACAGCATCGGCGCGTCGTCCTTTTCACCCTCGCCGATGATGACGGTGCCCGTCATCTGGACCGTCGACAGCGACAGTCGCATCGCTTCGACGGCGGCACCGTCGGCTTTCTCCTTCTCGCCGCGTCCGACCCAACGCGCTGCCGCGAGGCAGGCTGACTCGGTGGCGCGCACCAATTCCATGGCGAGGTTGCGATCAGGGCGTTCGCGCGAGGATTCAGTCATGCCTCGACCGTAATCGGCGGTCGGCTCACACCGAAACCGGCCGCCGAGCAGCAGCGGCCCTAAGGTCGCGACGTGGAACCGATTCCCTTGTCGTTGATCCAGGCAGGGCGCGAGCTGACGGAGCCGCGGATTTCGCCTGACGGACAATCGGTCGCGTTCGTGCAACGGTGGCGTGGGGCTGCGTCGATCAACCTCGTACCGCTGGGCGGAGATGGTTTTGAGCGTCAGCTGACGTTCGGGCCGGACCCGGCTCCGGGCCGCGGGCTCGGCGGGGGTTGCTTCACCTGGGTCGACTCAACCAACGGTGCACCGTCGATCGTGTACGTCGCGCGGGACGGAGAGCTGTGGTGGCAAGACGGCACCCAGCTCGTCCAGCTCACCGATCACGGACGTTCCGTGCGCGGCCCAGCGGTCGCGCCTGGTGCGGTCGAACCACCCGGCGGTCAGCCAGTCCACGCGCCTGCGCTTGTTGCCTACGCCGTCGACGAGGCCGAGATCTGGCTCCTCGATCTGGACACGCGGGTGTCGGAACGGCTCGACGACGGTCGTCACGAATTCTGCTTCGATCCGTCGCTCGGCCCGGCCGGGCACCGAGTGTCGTGGCAGGCGTGGAATCCACCGGACATGCCGTGGGACGGGGCGGTTCGCGTCGACCTCGATCGAAGCACGGGCGCGATCGCAGAGCTCCGGATCCCGGACGGCGCGGTGCAGCAGCCGCGATTCACCGCATTCGGCGCCCGTCTGCATGTGCACGATGCATCAGGGTGGTTGAACGTCTACGTCGACGATGAACCAATCGTCGAGGAGCCGGTCGAGCATGCCGGGCCGACATGGGGCATGGGGAATCGTTCGTACGCGTTGGACCCGTCGGCCGAGCGGGTCGCGTTCACGCGGAACGAGGCCGGCCATGGCGCGCTCTGCGTTGCTGACCTCGGTGCAGACGAGGTCGTGCAGATCGGTCGCGGCGTGCACGGCCACCTCGACTGGAACGGTGAGCACCTCGTGGCTCTGCGCAGTGGTGCACGCACGCCGCCACAGGTCGTCGTGTATTCGGGCCCGAGACATGAGCGCCGCACGCTGGTGCACTCTCAACCTGACGTCTGGGTCACCAACGAGCTACCGGAACCCGAGATCATCGAGTGCTCAGCGCGAGACGGGGTGGTGCTGCATGCTCGGCGCTTTGTTGCCGGGCAGGGGCGGGTCCTGTGTTGGGTGCACGGAGGGCCGACCGATCAGTGGCAGGTCGAATGGCGACCACGGTTCGTGTATTGGTGGAGTCGTGGATGGGATGTGCTGGTGGTCGATCCACGCGGTACCACGGGCCATGGCCGAGCCTTCCAGCAGGGACTCCACGGCAAGTGGGGTCGCGCCGACGTCGACGACACCGCCGACCTGCTCGAGCACGTGCATCGCGAGGGCTGGGCGAGTCCCGCCACCACCGTTGCCATCGGTGGGTCGTCGGGCGGGCTGACGGTGCTCGGTGTACTCGCCGATCATGGCCACCTGGTGTGCGGGGGAGTTGCGTCGTATCCGGTCAGTGATCTCGCCGCGCTGGCGGACGCGACCCACCGATTCGAAGCGCACTACACCGACACGCTCGTGGCGCCGAACGACGGTTCCGATCGGACGAACCAACGATTCCGTGAGCTGTCACCGATCTCTCGCGCCGATCAGGTCGCCGTGCCCCTCTTGCTGTTCCACGGCACCGATGATCCCGTCGTACCGAAAGCGCAGAGCGACGTGCTTGCAGCTCGGGTCCGCGACGCCGGCGGCGACGTCACCTACATCGTGTACGACGGTGAGGGACACGGTTTTCGCGACCCGGTCAACGTCGCGGACGAGTATGCGCGCACGGAGGCTTTTCTCGAGCACGTCGCGGGTTCGTAGCGTCAACGACCTCATGCGTCCAGGTTTCCAGGGCCGCGCACGTCGCGGTTGCCCGCTGTGCCCGTCGATGGCGAGATAGCGTGCCGATGTGGCATTTGTAAACAAGCAGGGTGGCGACGAGAAGCGCGACACCAAGGCCGCGTCCGGACAACCCATTGAGTTCGACCCCAGCGACGACTCGATCGTCAAGGTGCACTATGACCTCGGGGCCTGGACGTTCGATCAGCGCGCCGAGCTCGCGGAGTCCCTGGCTGATGCCGAGTTGCCGCACTTCTGGGAAGACGAGGAGTTGGTCGTCCCCGAAGCCGTCGAGGCCGCAGCTGATGCACTCTTCGAGAAGCTCGAAGCCGAGATGGGACCCTTTCCGATCGGGCTCGAGGCAGATGCCGAATCCACCGAGTTCAATCTCGACGAGTGGACTCCCGGAGACCGGCAGACACTCACCGACGCCATGGTCGAGTCCGAGGTCCCGCACCGCTGGACTGGCACGACCGTTGCGGTTGCGGCTGATGCTGAGGAAGCGGTCGACGATCTACTCGATGCCATCGAAGCCGGCGAGTTGAGCACGATCGGCGACGAGGAGCAGGCGGCTCCCGACGGCGTGCTCAGCGACATCTTCCTCGCGGCGAACAAGTTGGCCAAGGATCCGTTCGACGCCAAGTCGCGTCGTACGCTCATCGAGTTGAACGAACAGATCGACCAGAAGCACCCTCCGTACGCGTTGGCACCACGGGTGTGGGGCCAAGCGGTACTCGGCGTTCAGGCAATCGTCGAGCGCATCCACAAGGACGCGGATGGCGACGTCGTCGACGACGGGTCGGACGACGATCACCTCGACGAGTCCTCCGATGTGATCGGACTCGCACAATCGCTCCGCGAAACCATTCGCGACTTCGTCTGATCGTCGCCGCAACGCGCGGCCTCGACCGGGCGTCACGCGGTCGGCGCCTCAGCGCCGACCACGATCGATAGCGTTTGCATCGTGCTGCTCGCCGAGTTGGAGATCTTTCACAGTCGACCAGCGCAGCCGACTCGTCGCCTGTCGTTGGGGCACATGGTGCTCCCGGTCGACCCGGCGCCTGGCTTTGGTGGACTCCTGCTCGGAGCGGTGGTGGCGCAACACCTCGAAGGCGTCAACGACGATTTGATCCCCGACGTGCACCGTCTGCTCAACGAAGTCGAGAGTGGTGGACGCGTGGTGCAACCACGTCTTCGTCACCGATTCCAGATCGATCGCCACGGCTTGTCGCACAGCACACATCGGCTCGTCGGTGAAGGCGAAGACATCTCATTCGACTTTGGCTCGACCGGCACCGACCTGGCACAGGTGCTGGGGGCGATCTATGCCGTCGAGCGGCTCGCTCCCGAACATCGCCGGCTGATCGCACCCGTGTTGCAGAAGGCGGCGCGCTGGCGCGGGCCGATCGGTCCCTCGATGATCGCGTACCTCGCCGGGTCACAGACCACGACGCTCGAAGCACTCGCCGATCCCAGTGGTTGGGCCATGCAGCTGCTCGGATTCGAGCTCGGCGGGCCCCGCCCGTCGAAGCGGCAGGTCACCAAAGCGTTCCGAACGCACATGCGCGACGTGCACCCCGACCATGGCGGAGCGGAGATCGACGCTGCCAAGGCGATGTCGGACCTTGCCGAAGCGCGCCGCATTCTGAGTTGACCACGGCAGTGATCTGACGATGGCCAAGACGACATTCCTCCTGTATCCAGGCGCAGGCACCGACTGCAACCACAAGAGCCTGGTCGCGATCGAAGAGCGCATCGGCAACGCGGCATACGTGGAACGCACCGACTTCCCGTATCGGCGCCAGGGGCGCAAGGCGCCCGATCGTGCACCGAAGCTCATGGCGGCGATACGCGGCGACTTGACGGCATTCAACCGTCGACGCGGTCCAATCGTCATGGGTGGTCGCTCCATGGGAGGTCGCATGACGACGATGGTCGCGGCTGACGTCGACGAGCACGGCCCGGTCGCACGGCTCGCAGGGCTCGTGTTGGTGTGCTACCCGCTGCACCCGCCCAAGAAGCCGGAGAAGCTCCGAGTCGAGCATCTACCTGCCATCGAAGTGCCGTGCTTGTTCGTGTCGGGTACTCGCGACGCGTTCGGATCGCCCGAAGAACTCGAACGCTGGACCTCCACGATCCCCGCGCCGGTCACCCATCACTGGATCGAGGGCAGGGGCCACGATCTCAAGAACGCCGAACAAGAGGTGGCCGACGTGGTCGCCGACTTCATTGCGTCGGTCAGCTGACCGGGTCTTGGTTCGGCGCTGATGGCCAATCCTCGATCTCGCGGAGGTCGAGGCCGTCGTCTTCTGGGTTCAACGCCTCGAGCTCGAGGTGTGCGGTTTCGGGGTACGCCGTGATCACGAGAATCGTCACGATCAGTTGGCCGATCGCGAGCATCGCCATCGTCGAGCTGTAGCTCCAGCCGCCGTCGATGAGGCGACCGGTCAGACTCAATCCGCCGATGCCGCCGATGAGCGCCGAGGCGGTCACGAGGCCGGCGGCCCGAGTCCGATTCGCTGTGGGAAACAACTCGGTGCGGTAGACGGCCATGGCGGGATAGACGGCTGCGCCGAGCGTGGCGGCTGCAAACGAGAAGACCCACAGCCCGAGCCCGCCCACCGAGAATGCCGCGATCACCGCGAGCACTGACAGCGGGAGTGCCACGCTGATGAGGCGTCGTCGGCCGTGTGTGTCAGCGATGCGACCGCCGATGATCAACCCGATGCCTGCAGGCGTGCCGACCAGGATCGAGAACAGACCGATCTGGCCGCCGCTGAAGTCTCGGACGTCTTCGAGGTAGCTGTTCTGAAAGAAGCTGGCCGGAGCGACGAAGATGTTGCCCGCGAACGCGACCGAGGCGAGCAGCGCAAAGCGCTTGCGATCGAGGCGCGGGGCGTGAGCCGGACGATCCGTGCGGGTCGACTCGGCGGTGAATCGGCGGGTCTCGGGGAGCCGGCGTGTGATGTCGAACGCGACCACGCACCAGATCGAGCACACGACGTAAACCCAACGCCACCCGCCCTCGCCGATGTCCGCGAGGCGTAACGACATCACGGCGATACCGGCGCCGAGCCCGGCAGCCATGGCCAGCACCGACACCGCATAGGCCCGACTGTTTCGAGGCATCTCTTCGGCAGCGATCACACCGACGATGAAGGCGAGGGCAAGGCCCATCGACCGGCCCACGGCTTGAGTTGCCACCAGTGCAGCGAAGTTGGGCGCTGCCGCGCCGAGCAATGACAGCAGCGGAGCGAGCCACGCGACGATGACGAGGACTCGGCGTCGTCCGATGCGGTCGGCGAGGACTGCCGCCGGCAACGCGAACACGATGCCCGCGCGCACGATCGAGCCGGCGTCGCCGATGCCGGTGTCACTGATCCCGAAGTCGTCGGCGGCGAACTCGACGGTCTGGGTGAAGAGTGTGTTGATGAACGCCGCGGACATCGAGGCAGCGGCGAGTAAACCGAGCACCAACGCCTGCGTCGCGTCGAGCTGATCGGGTGGGGCCCACCAGCGGTTCGCCGAAGCTCGTCGCTTCAGGACGCGGCGCACGGGAACGGCGAACAGCCATCCGAACCACGGGATGTTGAGGCGATACCGCGTGTGTTCGACCACTTCGGAACCGTCGGCGCTGGGTTCGACGATGCGTTCGTAGGTGGAGAACGGACCGTGTTGTTGGCTGAAGACGGTGCGGTCCGATCCTGCCAGCGCAGAGTCGGGAGCTGCGACTTCGGTCACCAAATCCTCGCGCGGGGCCCGAATTCGAGCGACGTGCTCGTCGTCGTTCGGCCACCGGCGGGTGACAATGCGCCCACCTGGCTCCACGGCAGGAGCATACTTGTGAGTCGTGAACTCCACCGACGTCCCGAACGAGTCCTCAGACGCGCCCGACGAAACAATCGTCGTCCGCGGATCGGGTCCGCTGCAGGGTCGCGTCGTGGTGCCGGGCGCCAAGAACTCAGTGCTCAAACTCATGGCCACGACGATCCTGTGCGACGGGCCGTTCGAGCTCAGCAATGTCCCCGACATCGCGGACGTCGCCATCATGGGCGACTTGCTGGCGGCGATCGGCGTCGAGATGTCGCGGACCGGTCCCGGTGAACTCCTGCTGGTGAACACCGGCAACATCACACCCGTTGCGCCCTACGAGTTGGTGGAGCGGATCCGTGCATCGATCAACGTGCTCGGTCCGCTGCTGACCCGTTGCGGCGAAGTTCGACTCTCGATGCCCGGTGGCGACGACTTCGGGGCCCGCCCGATCGACATGCACGTCGCCGGGCTCGAAGCCATGGGTGCTGAATTCAAGTTCAGCCACGGCTACCTGGAGGCGCGTGCCGATCGCCTCCACGGTGCCGACATCACCTTCGACTTTCCGAGTGTCGGTGCGACGGAGAACCTGATGACGGCCGCGGTTCTCGCCGACGGCGTCACCACGATCGACAACGCGGCGCGCGAACCCGAGATCACCGATCTGTGCGAATTTCTCGTCGCAATGGGTGCCCAGATCGATGGGATCGGCTCGTCGACACTGGTGATCACCGGCGTCGAGCGCGGATCGCTTCGCCCGGTCGCGCATCGCACGGTGCCCGACCGGATCCAGGCAGCGACGTACCTGGCGGCGTGTTCCGTCGCCGGCGGAGAGATCGACGTGATCGGTGCTCGCGGCGACCACATGACGATGCTGCTCGACCGCTTCTCCGATATGGGCCTCGCGATCACCCCGCACGATGACGGCATCCACGTCGTCGCCGACGAGCGGCCGCGGTCGATCGACATCGCCACGCTCCCATACCCGGGTATCGCGACCGACTACAAGCCACTCATCATCACGATGCTCGCCGTCGCCGATGGCGTGGGCATCGTGACCGAGAACCTCTACCCCGGTCGCTTCAGGTACGTCGAAGAACTCCAGCGCCTCGGCGCTGACGTCCGCACGAGCGGGCACCACGCGGTCATCCGCGGTGTGCCGCGGCTCTCGGGGGCTCCCGTCAAGGCGCACGACATTCGTGCCGGTGCGGCGATGGTCGTCGCCGGTCTTGCCGCGGAGGGCGAAACCACGATTTCGGGCATCCACCACATCGATCGTGGCTACGACGACCTCGTCGGTCGGCTCCAGACGGTTGGTGCCACCATCGAGCGACGCTGACGCCAGCGGTTTCGCTCAGTCGTTTGCGGAAGCGACTTCGGCAACCGTTTCGGCCGCTGTGTCAGTGGATGCATCAGCGACTGCTTCGTCGACCCGGCGCTTGGCCAGCATGAGTAAGCCCGCGATCGCGACGATCGGTCCAGCGATCAGCAGGACCTCGTCCCAGCCGCCCTGGTGGGCGAGAAGACTCGCGAACATGCTCACAGCCAAGGATCGTACGGCCCCTGATGATTGAATAGGTACCACGATGCGTGAACAGGTCGAAACCACGATCGAGGTCATCCGCCCGGCGCTTCAAGCCGACGGCGGAGACATCGTGCTGCACAACGTCTTCGAAGACACCGGCATCGTCGAGGTCGAGCTCACCGGCGCATGCGTTGGCTGTCCTGCCTCGACGCAGACGCTCAAGGCCGGTATCGAACGGATCATGCGCGACCGCGTCGATGGGGTCACCGAAGTGATCAACATCGCAGACGAACAAGCCGCCGCCGCGATCGGCAACTGAACGTCGCTGTCGGAGCGCACAGTCCGACTCAGGTTGGTCGGCGATCCGCCGATCGGAAAGACTCTCTCTCGATGGCCCGGAAACGACTGCCCGCCCCTGAACTCTTCGCCTCGGCACTCGCTGGTGACCGGAGCTCGCTGGCCCGACTGCTCTCACTGATCGAGCGAGGCGACGACGAGGCTCGTGAGATCGGACGCCTCGCATATCCGCTCTCGGGTGACGGTTACACCGTCGGACTCACGGGTGCGCCAGGTGCGGGCAAGTCCACATTGACGTCGTCGATCATCGGTCACCTCCGCTCGCTCGACCTCGAGATCGCCGTGCTGGCCATCGACCCGTCGTCGCCGTTCACCGGCGGAGCGATCCTCGGCGATCGCGTCCGCATGCAAGATCACGCGACCGATCCAGGCGTGTTCATTCGGTCAATGGCTACTCGTGGTCACCTCGGCGGACTGTCGCTCGCGACGCCCGAGGCCGTGCGCGCGCTCGATGCAATCGGTCGACGCTGGATCCTCGTCGAGACGGTCGGCGTGGGACAGGTCGAAGTCGAGGTTGCGGGCAAGGCCGACACCACCGTCGTGGTCGTCAATCCCGGTTGGGGCGACAGCGTTCAGGCGAACAAGGCGGGTCTCATGGAGATCGCCGACGTGTTCGTCATCAACAAGGCTGACCGCAAAGGTGCCGACGAAACACGCCGAGATCTGATGCAGATGCTCGACCTGTCTGACCTGGCGCACGAGGCGTGGCGTCCGCCGATCCTCAACACGACCGGAACGACGGGCGAGGGTGTTCCCGAACTCTGGGAGGCCGTGCTGTCGCATCGAGCACACGCCGAAGAATCAGGCATCCTCAAGGAGCGCCGGACTTTCCGTCTGCGCGAGGAGTTGCGCGAGATCATCGCGCAGCGGCTCGGGCGCAAGGCGCGCGCGATCTGCACGGGCACGCGTTGGGACGAGTTGACGGAGGAGGTCGTCGAGCGCACGACCGACCCGTGGACGGCTGCCGACGAAATGTTGGCCGCGGTCGACGCCTGATCAGACGTACGCTCAGCGCCGTCGCTGGCGGCGTCGCTGCGCCGACTCGCCGGCCCCGAGAGTCCGCATGCACCACACGGCGTTGAATTGTGCGTCGTGGGAGCAGCTGGCGGCGCCGAGGTTCCGGATGGCTGCGATGAGCGACTGTCGTGCCGGCTCGGTGAGGTCTTCGAGGAGAAGCAAGAGCGAGCCGCGCACGTCCTGATCGAGTTTCGGGTCTGCCGCACGCTCGCGCAGCTCACCCTCGCTGTACGACCGCCCGGTGAACCGGACCACGAACTCGACAGCCGCTTCCACGAGGTCGGCGTCGTCGAGTGCGGGACGCACCACGCAGGCTGCAGATGCGGTCGTGGCGTTGTTCAGGCGGCTGATGAACGACGTTCCGACGGGACTCCGCTCGAGGCTGCCGCCGCTCGTCTGTGCTTGGCAGGCGGTGCATTCCACGTAGGGCCCGTACTGCTGCTGGTCGGTTGGCCATGCGATCCACGGACCCTTTCGGATCTCACCCACACGGTCCTCGAAGCACGCGGGGCAGTGGTACACCACGTGATTCTGAAGGCGAGTGGATGGAGCGATTCCCACGACTGGGTATCGACACCTGTCCCAACAACTTGATCGCGAGCCGGCGGTGCGACGAGATAGCGGGCGACGGACACCGCTCTGGCAGGCTTGTGCAAATGACCTACGAACTTCTCACTCTGGAACGGCGCGACGATGGTGTTGCGGTCGTGACCCTCGCGAACGGCAAGGTGAATCCGCTGTCCCGGGAGCTCCTCACCGAGCTGCAACGTGCCGCTGACGAACTCGCTGCCGACCTGCCGGGCGCTGTTGTGATCACCGGTGGCGACCGGATCTTTGCGGCCGGTGCCGACATCTCGCAGTTCGGCGGGCCGGACGAGGCAGCGGTCATCGGGCCGCTGTTCCACGCCGCGATCGGGGCGTTCGCGAGCTTGCCGCGGTTCGTGATCGCGGCGGTCAGCGGGTACGCACTGGGCGGCGGATGCGAGCTTGCGCTCGGGTGTGATTACCGCATCGCGTCAGAGCGTGCGGTCTTCGGACAACCGGAGATTCTGCTCGGCATCATTCCCGGCGGTGGCGGAACGCAACGCCTGTCGCGAGTGGTGGGACCGTCGCGAGCCAAGGAGATGTGCATGACGGGCCGGCAAGTGAAGGCCGACGAAGCGTTGCGGATCGGGTTGGCCGACGAAGTCGTCCCCCCTGACGAACTGAACGACCGCGCGTTGGCGCTCGCGGCCGACGTCGCCAAGGGTGCGTTGGTCGCACAGGGCATCACGAAGCGGGTCATCGATGCCGGGCTCTCCGAGTCGCTCGAGGCTGGCCTCGCACTCGAAATCGACGGCTTCGTCGAAGTGTTCGGCACCGACGACAGCCAGATCGGCGTGGCGAGTTTCCTCGAGCACGGCCCGGGCAAGGCCGAATTCACCGGGCGCTGAGCGAGCCG
>CALICC010000310.1 GCA_938049325.1 uncultured Ilumatobacter sp.
GAGGTACGCCCAGTCGGCCAACTGACACGCAAGCCGGATGTTCGTGTCCTTGACCTCGAGCGCTCGAGCGATGAGCGGCCCGACTCCCCCGGCGAGGTTGGCCACCTCGGTGGCTTCGTCGACCAGCGTCGGCGGACCCCAATGCGACGGAATGTCGTCCCACCAACCGGTGTACTGATGCGCGGCCATGTTCGCGATATCGCGCAAGGTCACGTACGTCTCGCCGATGTCGTCGCGGTCGGCATGACGCTCGGGCATCGTCACGGCATCGACCACGTCTCGGCGATGACCACCGGCGTTCAAACCAGCCAGCACCTGAGCCACGACGTCTTCGAGGATGTCGGCGTGAGCGCGGAGCCGATCCTGGATCTCGGTCCGCTCGGTCAGCGCCGGGCCGTGCATTGGCAACACGACGTCGGGATCGTGCTCGGCCATGGCCGAGAGCGCCTGCGACCACTCACGCGGGTGACGTTGGCGACGCTTGCCGTTGCCAGCGTTGGGGAGGAACGGCTGGTAGTAGTCGGCACTCACCACTGCTGACTTCTGCGGCACCCACGCCCACAACTGGTCGGCGGTTTCGGCGCGCGCGTGCGTCAAGACGAAATCGACGCCACCGATCGACAGCGTGGTGGTGCCGTGGAACGTCTGGGTCGGCGTGAACGCATCGTCCCACTCGACGGGTACGTCGTCGGGCCACTGGTTCGTGTATCGACTGTTCAGTCCCCATGTGTCGATGTCGGCTTGGAGCTCGGTTCGAAACGCGTCGGTCGCCACGAGGTTCGGTTCGTGCCCGGCGTCGAACAGCGCCCAGGCCCCGAAGGCGTGGTCGCAGTGGAAGTGGGTGAACACGACGGTGTGCACCGGCTTGTCGGAGATCTCGCCGACGGCATCGACCAGCGCGGGCCCGGCAGGTGCGTAGCCGGCGTCGAACAGCACGAGCCCGTCGTCGGTGTCGAACGCCGCCACGTTCACGATCGGCAATCGGATGAGGTAGACGCCGTCGCCGTGCTGTTCGATCTTGGTGCTCGCGCGTGCATCTTCGATCGCACGGGCCTCGGTGCGGCTGTACATCCGATTCGCGATCGCGATCGAGTAGTCCCCGCCGAAGTGTCCACCGCTCACCACGGCATCGAGCAGCGGCGGGTTCTCTGTCAGCAGATCGCGCCGGCGACGACCGGCGGCCTTGTACTCGCGAACTCGCTCGGTGAGCTCGCTGCTGGTGGGCCGGCTTGCCGGCTGACTTGGGTCGCTCATGGGTGCATCGGCGATCTGTGCGCGGCCCAGTCGAGTGCCGCCTCGAGTTGCGCGCCCACCGCGATCAACTGATCTTCTCGGCCGTAGCCGGCCACGAGTTGCACTCCGAGCGGCAAACCGTCAGAAGAGTGACCCGCCGGGATCGACAGCGCCGGTTGCCCGGTGACGTTGAACGGCATGGTGAAGGTGGAGTGCGGGATCGAGGCGATTTGCGCTTGGAACGGGTTGTCCGGGGTGGCCTTCAGCTCACCCAACCGCGGGGCAGGCTGCGCCGTGGTCGGCGTGACGAGGATGTCCCACCCCTCGCTCCACCACGACAACATGTCGCGCCGGTATCGATGCTGTTCTTCCTGCGCCTGCAGCGCGGCGACCGCCGACGCCGCGTCGGCCATCTCTGCGAGGAACCAGGTGCCCGGCTCGACGTCGCCTTCGACCAAGTCGCGGCCGATGATGTTGGCGACCTCGAGCATGCGGGCCCGCGTGCCGACGGCGGCGAGCAGTCCGTTGCCAGCCGGAGGCGGTGCGTGCAACGCGGCGGGCGCCTCGTCGAGCGTGACCGCGTGGCCGAGCGTCTCGAGCAGCGACGCGACCGATTCCGTGGCGGCAACGAGATCGGGATGGACGGCGAGGTCGCGGCTCGCCTTCGTGGTCACGCCGATTCGGAGGGCGCCGGGCGCTCGGCCTACGTACTCGCCGAAGGCCAGCTCGGGGTGTGGGGCGACCACGCCGTCGCCAGCGGTGGGTCGGGCACACACATCGAGCACGTTGGCGGCGTCGCGCATCGTGTGGCACACGACGTGCTGCACCGAGGTGTTCCACTCCTCCTGATGTGGCCCCATCGGCACACGACCACGGCTCGTCTTCAAACCGACGAGACCGCAGTGCGCCGCCGGGATCCGGATCGATCCACCGCCATCGGACGCATTGGCCACTGAGGTGATCCCGGCAGCAACCGACGCCGATGCACCACCACTCGACCCGCCGGGGCTGTGATCCAGGTTCCACGGGTTGCGCGACGGGCCGTGCGAATCGGGTTCGGTCGACGCCGACAAACCGAGCTCGGGAGTATTCGTGCGACCGATGATCACGAAGCCTGCCTCGCGGTAGCGGGTGACCAGATCGCTGTCGACGTCCGCGATGTGGCCGGCGTTCTTGAGTGCCGCGACTCCCTGGTGCCACGGCTCCCCCGCCATCGACGGCCAGAGGTCCTTCAGCGTGATCGGCACCCCGCGGAACGGGCCGTCGGGCAACTCACCGTGCGCTTCGGCGCGTGCTGCCTCGTAGCGCGGATGGATCAGCGCGTTGAGCTGTGGATCGAGATGCTCAGCGCGATCGATGGCCGCATCGACCA
>CALICC010000311.1 GCA_938049325.1 uncultured Ilumatobacter sp.
GCGCGCCAGCAGGCTGGCACCAAGATCAACGAGGCCGTTGCCGAACTCGTCGACATCGAGATCCCCGAGCCGATGGTCACCGCCGACCTGAACCAGCGAGTGCAGGGCACGATCCAGCAGTTCCAGGCGCAAGGCATCGACTTCGAACAGTGGATGCAGGCAACGGGGCAAGATCCCGAGAGCTTCGTCGAAGGCATGCGCGGTCAGTCCGAAGTGGCCGTCAAGGTCGATCTGGCGCTGCGCGCGGTTGCGGTTGCGGAGAACATCGAGGTCTCCGACGACGATCTCGAGCGTGAGTACGCCCGACTCGCCATGCAGTACGGCCAGAAGGCGAAAGACATCCGCAAGGCGTACGAACAAAACGATGCCGTGTCCGAAATGATTGCGCAGATCCAGAAGTCGAAGGCGTTCGACGTCTTGGTGCACGGCTGTTCGTACGTCGACGAGAACGGCGCCGAAATCGACAGCGATGCGCTCATCGGGCACCACGACCACGACCACGACCACGACCACGATCACGACGACGAGGCAAGCGCCGACGATTCCGTCGATGCTCCTGAATCAACCGATACGACGGAGGACGAAGACTGATGGATCTTGAAGCAACCAACTACATGGTGCCCAACGTGGTCGAGCAGACAGCTCGCGGCGAGGTGCGCCAAGACCTCTACAGCCGGATGCTGAAAGACAACATCATCTTTCTGCAGACGCCGGTTGACGACACGGTCGCCAGCCTGATCTCGGCGCAGCTGATCCACCTCGAGTCCGAGAACCCCGACAAGGACATCAGCATCTACATCAACAGCCCGGGTGGCGACATCACGGCGCTGTTCGCCATTTACGACACGATGCAGTTCATCAAGAACGACATCGCCACGATCTGCCTCGGTCAGGCAGCTTCTGCAGCAGCGGTCTTGCTCGCGGCCGGAACCAAAGGCAAGCGCCTTGCCCTTCCGCACGCCCGAATTCTGCTGCACCAGCCGTCCGGCCAGGTCGGGTACGGCCAGGTGACCGATCTCGAGCTCGCAGCGGCTGAAATCCAGCGAATGCGTGAGATTCTCGACCAGATTCTGGCCAAGCACACCGGCCAGCCCATCGAGACCATCAATGCCGACACGGACCGCGACTTCGTCATGGAAGCGCAAGCGGCGCTGGACTATGGCATCATCGACCAAGTAATCACGTCACGTGACTCGGTCGACCGCGGTGGTCCGATTCGCTGACGGGGCAGAAATCGACACGACGTCGGTGTCGGCTCAAATGATCCCCGAGGGGTGGTCCCGCATGATGCATGATGTGAGACCGGCCTCGTGGAGGCACGACGAAGAACGGAACTGAGGACTCGAAACGTGGCGAAATTCGGTGACACCGGCGAACTGCTGAAGTGTTCGTTCTGTGGCAAGTCGCAGAAGCAGGTCAAGAAGCTGATCGCTGGTCCTGGTGTCTACATCTGCGATGAGTGCATCGACCTGTGCAACGAGATCATCGAAGAAGAGCTCACCGAGACTGCCGACGTCAGCTTCGAGTCGTTGCCGAATCCTCGCGAAGTTCGTGCCTTTCTCGACGACTACGTCGTCGGACAAGAGGATGCGAAGAAGATCCTCTCGGTTGCGGTGTACAACCACTATCGCCGCATCCAGCATCAGGCCGACAACGACTCGACCGTCGGCCGCCGTGACGAGGTCGAGTTGGCGAAGTCGAACATCTTGCTGCTCGGTCCCACCGGCTGTGGCAAGACGCACCTCGCCCAGACGCTCGCACGCCAGCTCAACGTTCCCTTCGCCGTTGCCGACGCCACAGCGCTCACCGAAGCCGGCTATGTGGGCGAAGATGTCGAGAACATCCTCCTCAAGCTGATCCAGGCAGCGGACTTCGATGTGAAGCGAGCCGAAACCGGCATCGTGTACATCGACGAGATCGACAAGGTCGCACGCAAGAGCGAGAACCCGTCGATCACCCGTGACGTGTCTGGCGAGGGCGTCCAGCAGGCTCTCCTCAAGATTCTCGAAGGCACTCAAGCCTCCGTTCCGCCGCAGGGTGGTCGCAAGCACCCGCATCAGGAGTTCATCCAGATCGACACCACCAACGTGTTGTTCATCCTCGGCGGAGCGTTCGCCGGCCTCGACGACATCATCGAGAACCGGATCGGGGAGAAGGGCATCGGTTTCAGCGGAACCGTGCGCAGTCAAGTCGATCGCGATCCGGGTGAGCTCTTTGCCCAGGTCCTGCCCGAGGATCTCGTGAAGTTCGGCATGATTCCGGAATTCATCGGCCGGCTGCCGATGGTGGGAGCGGTGCGATCGCTCGACCGCGAGGCGCTGATGTCGATTCTCACCGAGCCGAAGAACAGCCTCGTGAAGCAATACGAGAAGATCTTCAGCTTCGAAGACGTCGAGCTCGAGTTCAGCGAAGACGGTCTGCAGGCGATCGCTGATCAAGCGCTCCTGCGTGCAACTGGTGCCCGTGGTCTGCGAGCCATCCTCGAAGAAGTGTTGCTCGAAACCATGTACGACCTGCCGGGGCGCACCGACATCGGCAAGGTGGTCATCGATGCGACCACCGTCACCGACAAGGTGAACCCCACCTTGGTCCCGCGCAAGGCTCCACGTCAGCGCAAAGCCGCTTCCTGAGTCGTTCGGCCCCAGCGCCGACTGATTCCCGTTCGAACACACGAGGACCCGATGGACTTTCAGGCCGCGCTCGCCTACCTCGACGAGCACATGTCGTACCAGAAGACGGGGCGGATCGATTCGCCGACGGTCGGCCCCATCACGGCGATCTGCTCGGCACTCGGTGACCCCCAGCTGAGCGCTCCGGTGATCCATGTGACCGGCACGAACGGCAAAGGCTCGACTGTCCAGATGATCTCCCGGCTCCTGATGGCGCAAGGGCTCAAGGTCGGCACGTATACGAGTCCGCATCTGCAGAGCGTGACCGAGCGCTTCAAGTGCAACGGCGAACCGATCAGTGAGGAAGACCTCGGCGAACAGATCGGCGCCGTGGCCGACGTCGCGACGCTCGTTGGCGAAGATCCTGGCTACTTCGAGATTCTCACCGCTGCTGCGTTTCGGTGGTTCGCCGACATCGCGGTCGACGTCATGGTGATCGAGGTGGGGCTGCTCGGACGATGGGACGCGACGAACATCGTCGAGTCTCAGGTCGCGGTGGTCACGAACATCGGGATGGACCACAACGAGTTCGCGGGTCCGTCGCTGCGCCACGTGGCTGAGGAAAAGGCTGGCATCGTCAAACCCGGTTCCGCGGTGATCATCGGCGAGACCGATCCCGAACTCGTCGAGATATTCCGTGAGGCTGGGGGAGCAACGTCGTTCGCGGTCGGAGCTGACTTCGCCACGATCAGCAACGCGCTCGCAGTCAACGGGCGACTGCTCGACATCCGCACCCCGACGACGATCTACACCGACGTGTTCCTCCCGTTGAACGGAGCACATCAGGGTGAGAACGCTGCGGTTGCGCTGGCAGCTGTTGAAACGTTCTTCGCGGCGCCGTTGCCCGAGGACGTGGTGATCGAAGGCTTCGCCGAGGTCACGATGCCGGGCCGGTTCGAGATCATGGGTCGCCAGCCGCTGACGATCATCGACGGAGCCCACAATCCGCAGGGCGCCGACAGCTGTGCCGAAGTGTTCTTCGGCGACTTTCATCCCGATGGTCGGCGCATCTTGGTGGCGGCAACGTTGCGCGACCCGGTCAGCATGCTGGCTGCGCTGCGCGTCGACGACTTCGACATCGTGTTCGTCGCCACCGCGCCGACGCCGCGAGGGGTGCCCGTCGCGGAGCTGGAAGCGGCTGCGAAGGAGCTCGGCAGTGACCACATCGTCAGCTTCGATACGGTCGAAGAGGCATGTGCCCGAGCGATGTCGTATGCCGACGGTGACGACGCCATCCTCGTGACCGGCAGCCTGTACACCGCCGGTGCCGCACGCGCTGCACTCGAGTCACTCGCGAACTGAGCGCTCGACGCGCCGTAGGTCCGCGATTACGACGGGTTGTCGAACTCGGGGAAGTCGATGCGCAACGTGGCGTTGTCGATCGTCCCGTTGAACTGATCGGTCGCCGGGTCGATCGTGCCGTCGTTGCTCAGCTTGCCGCCGACCGACAGCGGAATGGAGCGGTCGAAGACGAGGGGACCGATGTCGACGGTCTTCGTGTTGTCGGTGATCGCGGCGCCGAGTGAACCGTCGGTGTTCACGGGCCAGACACGGAGACGGACGGTGGTGCCGATGCGCTCGCACCGGATGCGGTACACCTCGCCCGGAGTGATCGAGCTTGCGCCGAGGAAGACATCGTCGACGGTGCCCTTGAGTCGGCACGAGGGGTTGCCGTTGTCGATCTGGATCTTGAATTGGCTCGTCTCGTTGAACAGGCCGCGCTGCATCACGTTGTTGCCGTTGTCGTTGGACCCGGCTGTCGCGTTGGTTGTGTCGAGGTTGACGTCGGCACTGAACCAGAAGTCGCGTGTGCCCGGGTTGAGAAGCCCGAGGTTGCCCGTGTTCGTGATGCGCAAGACAGCGCGGGGCGCCGTCGGGCCCGTGCTGTGGTCGGGAAAGTCTGCGGCCGACCCATTGCCGCTGATGCCCGGCGCGCCGATGATTTCGCCACCGTTGGTCGAGACGACCGCGATCTCGGTGAATTCGCCTGAGCTCCCGATGTTGACGGGGTTGATCGGGTTGCCGACCGACTGTGAGTCGAACCGAACGGTGATGCGCTTGTCGATGCACGCTGTCGCGAGCAGAGACATGGCGATCACGGCAACGGCACCGCGCAACTGATTCGGACGTCGATGCTTCATGGTGCCTCCGGAGGTTCCAGTCGATGTGACGCCGGAACACTAGGGCGAATCTGTGCCACCTCGGCGCAACGACGAGTGCGCCCGAGATGCGCGAGTGTTGGAGTCGGTCGATGCAGATAGCGTTGCGAGCCATGTCTGATCGCACTCTCGTACTTCTCAAGCCTGACGCCGTGGAGCGCAAGCTCGTCGGCCAGATCGTGTCGCGCTTCGAGGCGAAGAACCTCGACGTCGTCGCGATGGACCTCCGTCAGCTCGATGCCGACACGCTCGCGAAGCACTACGAAGAGCACGTCGGCAAGGGCTTCTACGGGGAGCTGGTCGAGTTCATGAGTCGTGGCCCCGTCGTGGCCATGGTCATCGAAGGCCCAGAAGACACGTGGGAAGTCGTGCGGTTGATGATGGGAACCACGAACCCGCGGGGCGCCGCTCCCGGAACAATTCGTGGCGACCTCGGGATCCTCTTCACCGAGAATCTGGTGCACGGCAGCGACTCGCTCGCATCCGCCGAGCGCGAGATCAACATCTTCTTCCCGAATCTGTAGTCTGACGGCCGGGGCAAAGACGCCCGCTCGATCGAACTATGTTCTGAAAACACCGATCTGTGGCACCGTTGGGATGCCCGGATCTACGCTCTGACACATCGCGAAGGGAGGGCCAAGGATGGCCCGCAACAACCCACTGAGCTTGGGGCGCGACCTCGCCATCGACCTCGGCACGGCGAACACCTTGATCTACGTCCGCGGACAGGGCGTGGTGCTCGACGAACCATCGGTCGTCGCGATCAACGCCAACGATGGTCGCCCTGTGGCCGTCGGTCTCGAGGCGAAGCGCATGATGGGTCGCACGCCGAACCACATCAAGGCGATTCGGCCGCTCAAAGACGGCGTGATCGCCGACTTCGAGGTCTGCGAGAAGATGCTGCGCTACTTCATCCAGAAGGTGCATGCATCGAAGTGGAGTAAGCCGCGCATGGTCATCTGCGTGCCGTCCGGCATCACTGGCGTTGAACAACGCGCTGTGCAAGACGCGGCGGAGTATGCCGGCGCCCGCAAACCGGTGCACATCATCGAAGAGCCGATGGCAGCGGCGATCGGCGCGGACCTTCCCGTGCACGAACCCAGCGGCAACATGATCGTCGACATCGGGGGTGGCACGACCGAGGTCGCGGTCATCTCGCTCGGCGGCATCGTCACCGCACAGTCGGTGCGCGTGGCAGGCGACGAGCTCGACGATGCCGTGCTGCAATACGTGAAGAAGGAATTCTCGCTCGCCATCGGTGACCGCACCGCCGAAGAAATCAAGATCCAGATGGGCACGGCGTGGCCGATGGAAGAAGAGATCACTGCCGATATTCGCGGCCGCGACCTCATCTCCGGACTGCCCCGCACCATCCAACTCACGACCGAACACGTTCGTGAAGCACTTGCTGAGCCGATCTCTGCAATCGTGGACGCCGTGAAGACAACGCTCGACAAGACGCCGCCTGAACTCGCTGCCGACATCATGGAAGACGGCATCACGATCACCGGCGGCGGAGCGCTCATCGGTGGACTCGACGAGCGTCTCGCGCACGAGACCGGCATGCCGATCCGCATTGCCAACGAGCCGCTCTACAGCGTCGTCATCGGTTCAGGTCGCGCGCTCGAGAACATCGATGCGATGCGTGGGCTGATGTCGATGGGCGGCGAAGACTGAGCCGAGCCGGACTCCGGGGCTCTCTCTCATGGCGATCTACACCGTCGGCCGACGACAAGTCATCGTCGCGCTGCTTCTCACCGCGGCGCTGCTTCTCACGCTCGACCTGCGCGGCAACCCGATCCTCGACACGATTCGCGACGGCTTCTCGCGCGCCATGGCGCCGGTCGAAACCGCAACCGAGGTCGTTGCCCGGCCGATGGAACGGGCCTGGAACTCGTACAGCAACTACGACGACCTCGAACGCGAGAACGAACTCCTCCGAGAAGTCATTGCGCAACAGGCAGGCAACGATGCCGCGGCGAGAGCGAGCGTCATCGACTACCAACTCCTGCTCGCACTGAACAACCTGCCGTCGCTGTCGGGGATCGAAACCGAGAAGGCCCAGGTCGTCGGCGTTGCGTCGAACAACATCGACCAGGTCGTCGAGATCAACAAAGGCAGTGATCAGGGGATCGCCGTCGGTATGCCCGTCGTCAACCAGGCGGGTTTGATCGGCAAGATCACCCAGGTCAACGCGACCACCGCCAAGGTGATGCTCGTCACCGACCCGCGGTACGCCGTCGCCGTCGAGATCCTCGCGGGCACCGGCGAAGGTCTCGGCGATCTGCCCGTCACCGAGAACACGACGCCGTCCGGTGCAACTCCCGAAGAACTCGATGCCATCGAAGAAGCTGCGGGAACGACGAGCACTACGGCGCCAGATGCTGACGGTGCGGTGACGAGCACCACCACACCGCTCGATGTGTTCGGCGACGAGTTTCCACTCGCCGAAACCGACGATCAGACGCCGACGACCACCACGACGATCGCACCCGACGACGAGGACGAGTCGGTCGATGCGCCGCCGGTGACCGACCCGGATGGCGAGCCGGTGCCGACCACCACGCTGCCGGTCACGACGACGACCGAACCAATTCAGCTCGAGAAGGAGTTCGGGACACTCGGTGGGCGTGGAGCCGGGCGACCGCCCCAGATCAGCTTCATCCAGAACGCTCCCTCGTTGGCCGTGCTCGAGGTCGGTGACCTGGTCGAGACGGCGGGCGGTGGCGACAGCCTGGCGCCACCGAACATCCCCGTTGGACGCGTGATCAATCGCGCGGATCGACCGGGAGTCGCTGGGCCGCTCTTGGAGATCGAGCTCACCGCTGATCTCGACAGCTTGAACTTCGTGCGCGTCGTCTTGTTCCGCCCGCTTTCAGAGGTCGAGCAGTGATGGCCGGTTCCGGTCGTCGATGATCGCCGCGTTCCTGCAGAGCTCGCTCATCCGGCTGATTCCCGTCGGCATGGTCGTGATCGCGCTCCAGCGCACGATCCTCGTCGACGTCAAAGTCGCTGGCGTGGTGATTCAGATCGTGCTCGCGCTGGTCGCCGCAGCGGGGGCGAGCGGAGGTTCGGAGAAAGGCGCGGTGGCAGGGTTCGTCCTCGGGTTGATGTACGACCTGGTCGAAGGCACCCCTCTCGGTTCGTCTGCGATTGCGTTCATGCTCGGTGGCGTCGTCGCTGGGCTGTTGGCGTTGATCGCTGCTGACCCGCAATGGTGGCTCAAGGCGATCTTCGTCGGTCTTGGGGCAATGACGGGCGAGGCAGCGCTTCCCGTCGTTCGGCTGTTCATCGGCGAAGAGAATCCGTGGCCAGCAGACATGGCCAAGGTGGTGGGCGTCGTGGCCGCCGCCGCTGCGGTCATGAGCCCACTCTTGGTCCCGCTCAGTCGGTGGTGCCTGAAGATTCGTGGCCCGAACTGGGTCGCTCCGGCCGAACAACCAACGGTCTGATTTCACGCGGTGCTGCCGCACATGACAGTTGTGTGACACGCATACTGGTGTGATGGCGATCGACAAGCGGACGGCGCGTCTTGGTGTTCTCGCGTTGGTGGCGACGATGCTGTTCGGCGTCGTGGGCGCGCGGTTGTGGTTCCTGCAGACCGTCGAGCAGGAAGGCCTGCAAGAAGAGGTCGACACGACAAAGCGACGCACGGCCCCGCTGCTCCCCGAGCGTGGCCGGATCTTCGACGCCGAAGGTCGGATCCTCGCCGACAACGAGCGAATCCTGACCGTTGGTGTGGAGTGGGAACTGATCAACAACACCGACGATCGTGCGGAGATCTTCCGACGTCTGTCCGGCTGGGTCGAGGTGCCGGTCGAGGAGATGGAAGAGCGCTATCAGAGCGGTCAGTACAGCAACTTCTTGCCGATGCCGGTTGCTGAAGACATCGACGAGCCGACCGCAGCAGCGATTCTCGAACGGGTCGAAGACCTTCCCGGTGTACGAATCCTGGAACAGGCGCGACGGGTCTATCCGTATGCGCCGCTCGCGAGCCACGTGGTCGGCTACCTGGGTCGGATCACGGCCGAAACCAAGGATTTCTACGATGAGCGCGGCTACCAAGTCAACGAGCGCGTCGGCAAGTTCGGTATCGAACTGAGCATGGAAGAAGAGTTGCACGGCACTCCCGGCTACGTCATCTACGAGGTCGACAAGCGGAGCCGGATCGTCCGTGAGATCGAGCGTGTCCCGGCAGTCAACGGCCAAGACGTCCAACTGACGATCGACCTCGACCAGCAGCAGTTCGCCGAACAAGCGCTCGAAAGCCAGATCAAACTCCGTCGTAGCGAAGTCGCGCGCAACGGGCTCGACCCCGAGACGAATTTCAAAGATCGGTTCTTCACGGAGTTCCCCGAGGAAGTCCCGTTCAAGGCGCCCGCCGGGGCGGTCGTCGTGCAGAACTACGAGAACGGTCACGTCGTCGCGCTGGCCAGTTACCCGACCTTCGACAATCGATGGTTCGAATCGGATCTCGGTGGCGGTCGATTCGACGAGCTGTTCCCGTCCACCGATGAAAATGGCGATCCGATCGACCCCGACGAATCGATCCTGGTCAATCGTGCGATTCAAGGTAGGTACAACCTCGGCTCCACCTTCAAGCCGTTCACCGCATACGCGGCATTGCAGACCGGTCTGATCGACACCGACGACTACTACCTCGACGAAGGCCGCTACCGGATGACGTCGATCGACCAGAACCGGTGCGATTCTGGCGAGGTTCGCTGCGTGTTCAAGAACGCAACCTGTTCGGGAACCGGTCGGCCCTGTGTGTATGGCAGCGTTGACGTCGAAACTGCCCTCGCCGTGTCGAGCGACGCGTTCTTCTATCGCATCGGCGAAAACCTGATGGTCGAAAACGATTTCGGTCCGGTGCTGCAAGAGCAGGTCCGCTTGTTCGGATTCGGCGCAGATACCGGTATCGATCTGCCGTTCGAGTTCGATGGCACCGTGCCCGACGAGGAGCTGAAGGCGCGCTACGCAGAGCTCGGTGTGATCAGCGAGGCCGAGGGAGCGGGCTACTACACGGGTGACAACGTGCAGTTGGCGATCGGCCAAGGGTTGTTGTCGGCGTCGCCGCTGCAGCTCGCAACCGGCTACTCCACGATCGCGAACTCGGGCTTCGTGATGCGTCCCGAGATCATCAAGGCGGTCTACGAACCTGGCGTGCCCGACGCGCCCGAGACTGGCTACGCCGACATCACCCAGGCTCGATTCGCGCAGGAACCGAACGTGCGAGGCGATCTGGTTCGCCAGATCCCGATGTCGGAGGAGATCGGCGGCGAACTCACACGCGGGCTCCGCCGAGTGGTCACCGGGCCTGGAACCACCAGCGACTACTACCACTCGACAACGGGTGAGAAGTTGTTCTTCACGTATCCGTCCAGCGCGATCCCCGTCGCCGGCAAGACGGGCACGGCTCAGGGTGCTGGCAACTATCCGTGGAACGACTCTTCGGCCTTTGCCGCGTTCAGTGTCGACAGTTCCAGGCCGTACACCGTGAGTGCGTATCTCGAGAAGAGTGGCTATGGATCCCAAGCGGCCGGCCCGGTCGTGAAGTGCATCTTCTTGCAGCTCTCAGGGATTGCCCCAGCCGACCCCGTGGAACTCTCCGATCCGCTCGACACCTCCAATCT
>CALICC010000312.1 GCA_938049325.1 uncultured Ilumatobacter sp.
GGTGGTGAGCAACCGTGCCGACGACCGGTAGCACGACTTTGAGACGAACGGCTCCACTTCACGAGACCGGGCCACACAGAACTCGGCTTTGAGCGCCCGCGCCTCGGCCACGATCGGTTCGTCGCCCTCCCCGAGTGCGACGAGGTCGATCACGTGCAACGCGAGCTGCAACTCGCCAGAGTCGGCGAGCTCGCGGGCTCGATCGAGCACGGCGCGAGGATCGGCGATCGCGGAGAGCACCGCAGCGGCAGCGTCGGCGGGTGGCGCTGGGTGCAGCGTGGTCGGATTCCGATCCCACCATCCGTTCTCCTCGCGGTACACGTCGCGCACGATGTACTCGGGCGCGCCATACGTCGGCCGCATCCGCGGGTGGTCGAACAATTCGTCGGGGAAGCTGATGTCGGCGAGGATCTCGCGTTCGTTCATCCCCGCGTTCATCCGCACGACGACCTCGTCGCGAACCCAGCGCAGCGCGGCCGCGGTGCCAGACAGATGCTCGTCGATCTCGTCACCTTCGATGACCGGCCCGAACTCGGTCACGAGTCGACGCGCACCCAACTCACCCAATCGATCGAGTGTTTCCGCCCAGCGCATCGTGAACCGCTGCGTTCGCAGCGGCGTGCCGACGTTGGGGATGGTGAGTCCGGGCGTTGCAGCGCCACCGAACAGCATCTCGTCATCGGGAAGCCAGACGGCCAACGCGTCGTCGGTCTCCGACGGCGCCCACAACAACTCCACGCGGCGCTTCCCGTCGACCACGAGCATCGACTCGGCGAAGGTCTCGGTCGGGTCGTGCAGCGCGAATCCGGCCGAGAACGCTTCGAGCGGAATCGGATTGCGCGACGGGAACTGCACCGACGCCATGCGCATCTGCAGCTCGTTCGTTTCGCGATACCGGGCGTAGCGCGTCACGAGGTTCTCATGCGCGATCAATCGCGGCGGCTGGTCACCGCGGTCCGCGTTGTGCGCCTGCCAGACGTCGACCGCTGAGTTGTAGCCATGATGCCCGTGGCTGTACACGATGGCGTGAACGGGAGCCTCGGTGTGTTCGCGCAACGTGGCGATCATCTTGTGAACGTGCAGTGGTCCACTCGCGTCGATGACGACCACACCTGCGTCGGTGTCGATCGCCAGAGTGTTTCCCTGCCCGGGCAGCACCACGATCCCCGGCGCAATCACCTGGCCTGCCAACTCTCCCACCAACACGCTCATTGCACTCCCTGTCTCGTGGACGACCGCATCAGGAGAATGTATGGGCCTGCCGGTCGAGCATCACGATCGCAGAACGTTGATCGATCCGGAGCCCGCCGCGCCACTACCTTTCCGAGAATGCAACCGCGCCCGAAGAACGCCACCACCTAGTGGACGCATCAACGCTCAGCAACATCTTCGCCCTCGCGCTCTTCGGTGCGATCGCCACACTCGTCGCCGGGCTCTTCGTGCCACAGATTCGATCGCTGCTGGTCACATTCGCTCCGGTGCTCGTGTCCGCGATCGCGATCGGCGCAACGGTCGGCAGCCTGTACTTCTCCGAAGTCGCCGACTTCGTCCCGTGCCGCTACTGCTGGTTCCAACGCATCGCGATGTACCCGATCGCGGTGATCTTGCCGATGGGTCTGGTGTTCCGTGACCGGTCGGTGTTTCGATACGCGCTGGCCCTTGCATCGATCGGACTTGCCATCTCCGCCTACCACGTGCAGTTGCAGTGGTTCCCCGATCAGAGCTCGAACTCGTGCGACCTCGTGAGCCCGTGTACGGCGAAGTGGGTCGAAGCCTTCGGCTTCGTGACCATCCCCCAGATGGCCGGGTTGGCGTTCATCTCGATCATCTGTCTGAGCGTTCTCACACTTCGAGGCGGTCGCAAGGTCGATACCGCCGCACTCGTGGCCTGAACCCGGTCAGCCCGGCGCTCTTGCAGACACTGCGATGACCGGGCGGGAAACGAGCAAACGCTCGTCGGCCTCGACATCGACGAGACCCGCCCGCTCCAGCAGCTCGCCCATGCTGGCGGCGTCGACCAGCGTGAAGCCGTGATGGTCGTCGCTGTCGTGTTCTGACCCGACTCGCTCGTAGTCAGGGTGGCTCGGATTCTGGAAGTCTTCGTCGACGAGAACCACGCGTCCACCGGGCTTCAACGCCCGCGCGATTTCAGCGGCGCCCCGGTGAGTGTCGACCCAGTGGTGCATCGTGTTCACGGCCCAGATCGCGTCGGCACTGCGGTCGTCGACCGGGAGCTGTTCCGCCGACCCGTCGACGACGTCGATGCGCTTGCGAGCTCGCTGCATCAGCCGACGAACGCGCAGGACTCGACGCAGGAACGGGGTCGGTTCGACGGCGACGACGAACGCGCCGGAGCGGCCAGCCACGACCACGCCGGCTCCCATCCCGGCGCCGATGTCGACCACGCGCTCGCCGCGCTGCGCCGCAACCAGGTCGAGCACGGCATCGTTGATTTCAGAGCGCCACATCGTCGGCGCCCACCGCAGATACCGCAGTGCGCCGCGCAGGCCCTGGTCGTTCTCGTGACCGTGATGACCGGCGCGATCGTGACCGTGATGATCGTGATCGTCGTGATGTGTGCCTCCACTCATGATGGAAACGTACCGGGCCCGCTCACCGCGGCGAACCGGGCGGCGGGAGGGCGGTTGTTCGGATCGTTCGCAGCGGAAACGAAAGAATACTGTTTCGTTTATGTCGGCGGCCGTTGCCATCTCGCGCACGAACGCGAACCGCGGACGCCCACGCAGCCCGGCAGCCGACACGGCCATCCGCGACGCCACGTTCCGGCTCCTCACCGAGCACGGCTTCAGCGGCACGACCATGACGGCGATCGCGAAGTCGGCCGGCGTTTCCTCGGCGACCCTGTACCGGCGCTACAGCTGTTTGAACGACGTTGTGATCGACGCGCTGAGCCATCAGGTACGCGATCACCGGATGCCCGACCTCGGCGACCTGTCGAGTGACTTGCGCGCCTGGCTCAAACAGCTGGTGAGTCGCCTCACTCACCCACGAGGGGCGCGTCTCATCGCCGCGCTCCTCGACGAAGCTGCACGCAACCCCGATATCGCCGAGGCGCTCTACAACAACGTGTCGGCACCGCTGCGTCGTGACGTAGCGCTGATGTTCGAACGAGCCATCGAGCGAGGCGAGATGCGCGCCGACGTCGACATCGAACTCGCCATCGACCTGGCCGTCGGACCGATCTACCTCCGACGGCTCGAATCGGTCCGCCCGATCGACCACGACCTCTACAACCGTCTCGCCGACATGGTCCTCGCGGCCATCGGAACCAACCAGGAGCACTCATGACCGACACGGTCGCAACGTTCGACGAATCCGAGATCATCGCCATCCGCGAGAAGTACCGCTCCGAGCGCGACAAGCGTCTGCGCGACGACGGCAACGACCAGTACATCGAGGTCACCGGCGAATACTCGTCGTACGTCGAGGACCCCTACATCGACCAACCGATCGTGCGCGAGCCGCGCACCGATCAGGTCGATGTGGTGGTCGTGGGCGGTGGGTTCGGCGGGCTCCTCACCGCTGGAAACCTGCGCGAGTCGGGGATCGACGATCTGATGGTCATCGAGAAGGGCGGCGACTTCGGCGGCACGTGGTACTGGAATCGCTATCCGGGCGCGATGTGCGACATCGAGAGCTACACGTACCTCCCGTTGCTCGAAGAGCTCGGCTCGATGCCGTCGGAGAAGTACGTGAAGGCGAAGGAGATCCTCGCGCACAGCGCCGCCATCGGCCGCCACTACGACCTTTACGAACGCACTCTGTTCCAAACCGAGGTCACCGAGGTTCGCTGGAACGAAGAACGGCAGCGTTGGATCGTGTCGACCGACCGCGGCGACGCCGTCGAAGCGCGTTTCGTGGCGATGGCCAACGGTCCGCTCCACCGACCCAAGTTGCCGGGTATCGCCGGGATCAACGACTACCGCGGTCACACCTTCCACACGAGCCGTTGGGACTACGAGTACACCGGTGGCGACCCCGAAGGTGGGCTCGATCGCATCGCCGACAAGCGAATCGCAGTGATCGGGACCGGCGCCACCGCGATCCAGTGCGTTCCGCACCTCGGCGCCGGCGCGAAGGAACTCTTCGTCTTCCAGCGGACCCCGTCCTGCGTGGACGAGCGCAACAACGTCCCGACCGATGAAGAGTGGGCTGCGTCACTCGAGCCCGGCTGGCAGATGCAGCGCATGGAGAACTTCAACAACTTGGTGTCGGGCATTCCCGAGCCGGTCGACCTGGTCAACGACGGCTGGACCGACATCATCGGCAAGACCGTACGCCTTGTTCGAGAGGGTCGGGACAACCCGAACCTCGATGTCGCCTCGCTCGTCGAACGCGCCGACCTCGAGAAGATGAACGAGATTCGGTCGCGCGTCGACACGTTGGTCGGCGACCCCGCAATCGCCGAGTCGCTCAAGCCGTGGTATCGGCAGTTCTGCAAGCGTCCGTGCTTCCACGACGAGTACCTCGACACGTACAACCGACCGACCGTGCACCTTGTCGATACAGATGGACGCGGCGTCAAGCGCATCACCGAGACCGGCATCGTCATCGCCGACCCGAATGGCGGCCCCGATGACGAGCTCGAATTCGAGGTCGACTGCATCGTGTTCGCGACCGGGTTCGAAGTCGGCACCGATCACTCGCGACGCGCCGGCTACGAGGTGTTCGGGCGCGACGGCCGTTCGATCACCGAGCACTGGGCCGACGGCACACGAACGCTCCACGGGCTGATGAGCCACGGCTTCCCGAACGCGTTCATCATCTCCCCGTCGCAGGGCGGTTTCACGGCCAACTACCCGCACATGCTGCTCGAGGTGTCGGCGCACATCGCACACATCGCAGGCCATGCCCTGAACAACGATCTCGCGACCGTCGAACCAACGGTCGAGGCGGAAGAAGCCTGGATCGCGAAGATCATCGAGAAGGCGCGACAGAACATGGCGTTCTCGGAGAGTTGCACGCCCGGCTACTACAACAACGAAGGCCAGCCGGGGAAGCGTTCGCTGCAGAACAGCTCGTACGGCAGCGGCTCGAAGTCGTTCTTCCGCATCCTCGAACGGTGGCGCGACGAAGGCGAGTTCGCCGGCCTCGACATGCGCTAGCGAACGCGCCCGCGCCGCGGCACGTCAGCGCATGCTGGCGAGCAGGCCCTGCGCTTCGGCGAGCGCGGCGGATTCGTCGATGGTCGTCAGCTCGCCACCGTCGACCACCAGCTCACCGTTGACCACCACCGTCGTCACGTCGCTCGCGCGAGCACGCAGGGCAAGGCTCGGCACCGGGTGTCGATCGCCGAGGTGGTGCGACCCCGTGGTGTCGACCACCACGACATCGGCCAACTGACCCACCGCAAGCCGGCCCACTCGCCCGGGCTGACCGACCGCCACGCCGGGGTTCGTCGCCATGGCGATCACGTCTTCGAAGCTGATCGTGTCGTCGGCTCCGCCGGCCTCACGGTGGATCGACAGCGCGGCCTTGATCGAGTCGAACGGCGTGGCGATCATCGACCCGGCGTAGTCGCTCCCGAGCACGAGCGGGATGCCCGCATCGATCATCTTCGGAATCGCACCCTGCTGAGCAGTGGCGAATCCGAACATCGCGTTGCCGAGCGGATTGTGGTTGACGGTGAGGCCGGCCTCCGCGAACGCAGCGATGTCGTCGTCGGTGGCGTTCCCGACGTGCATCGCCGTGCAGCGCGGATTCAACATCCCGGTACGAGCGAGACGTTCGGTTGCCGACGCGCCGTACTCGGCGAGGTGCGCCGCGTCGGACGCTTCGGTGATGTGGCTGTGGATGTTGATCGGTACGTCGAGTCCGTCGGCGAGGTCGGCAATGCCGGTGAGCAACTCGTCGGAACACGCGATCGTCTCGACGGCCGACACCAGCCCTCGGATCCGGCCGTCGCCCGCCCGATCGTGGGCGTCGATGACGGCTCGTGCTGCGTCGAGTTGTTGTTCGACCTCGGCTCGCCGCCCGATCTCGCCATCGGCGCCGTGCCATCGATCTGCGAGCGACGCCCCGATCGAGGCCCGGATACCCACATCGACGGCGGCACTGACCAAGCCGTCGTGGCCCGCGCTGCCCGCATCGACGACGCTGGTGATTCCAGACTTCAGCATCGCGGCGAACACGGGCCGCAAGAGCACACTGGTGAGCTCGGCTGGAAGTTGCATCGAGGTCAGCTCGGCCACGAACGGGACGATTTCGGCCACGTTGCTACCGCCCGAGAACCGGCCGGGCTCGGTCGGCCGAGCGTAGGGCGCTGCCATCGCGAGATAGGCCGACAGGTGAACGTGCGCATCGACGAAGCCGGGGCTGATGACGCCACCCGCCGCATCGATCGTTCGCTTCGAAGTCCAGCGGTCGACGAGGTCAGCGGTGGGTCCGACGCCGACGACCTCTCGCCCGCCGATCGCGACCGCATGATCGTCGAGCGATCCCGACGGCGCGTCGACGTCGACGATGCGACCGCCCACGATCAGCAGCTCACAGGTCGCGCTCATTGCTCACCGCCGTACGTCCCGAAGCTCCAGAGATTTCCCTCTGGGTCGGTGACGCTGAACCCGCGGCTGCCGTACTCCGCGTCGTACAGCTCCTGGAAGATCGTTGCACCCGCCGCCATGGCGCGGGCGTGAAGCACGTCTGGCTCGCTCGTCACGACATAGGTGGAACCCGAGCCGGTGGGACGCTGACAGAAGGGATTGTCGGGCCGCCCAGCTGAGCCGAGCATCACTCCCCCGCCTTCGGGTCCTCGGAGCTGAGCGTGCTCGATCACCGACTCGTCGTCGGGATTGGACACGACCAACTGGACGGTGAAGCCGAACGCGGCCTGGAGGAACTCGATGGCGGCGGGCGCATCGGCGTACTGGAACGATGGCCAGATCGCCGTTGGGTGTTGGTGTTGTTGGGCTGATGGTTGTGCTGTATTGCTCATGGCTTCACGGTGCCAAGTCGGGGTGGTCCTCGTCTTGAAGAATTGGGATCGACTCCTCGATCATCCACGCCCGGGGCGACCCGCCGGCGAACTCGTTCCACTCACGGGTCATGTGCGCCTGGTCGGCGTACCCGCACATCGCTGCCACGGTTGCCAGCGGAGGCCGATCCGACGCGCGCAGTAGACGTTGCGCTCGTTCGAAACGCATCACCCGGGCAATGACCTTCGGCGACATGCCGAAGGTGGTCTTGAATCGGGCCGCGAGGTTGCGGCGACTCCACCCGACCGACGTGGCGAGCTGGTCGATCCCGATCGTGCCGTGCGACGACGTGAGCAAACTCCACGCATGCTCGACTTGATGGGGAAACTCCGCGTCGTCGCTGACGATGCGGAGAAAGATGTCGTCGAGCACTGCCCATCGCTCAGTCCACGTCGGTGCGTCGGACAAGCGGTCGACGAGCTCGCGTGCGACGGCGGGCGCCATCGCATCGAGGTGGACCACATCGTTGGCGAGGTCCGATGCTGGAGTGGCGAAGAGCGCCCGAGCGCCGCGCGGCGTGAGTCGCAGTTGCACGCCGTGCTGTCGACCGGGGTGGCGGATGACCGCGGGCGAGGAGTGCAACCCGCCGAGCATCGCCCAGTACGCGTCTCGCTCCACACCGCTCGGACGCGACGACTCGACATCGAGACGATCATCGAACGCCACGATCAACGTCAATGAACGCGACGGGAGGCCCGCGTGCACTCCGGGCTCGAATCCCGCCGCGCGGTAGCCCGTGTATTCCTCCACGTAGGGCGCAAGGCGCGGGTGAGGCGCTCGGGTCACGTACTCGTTGACCGGATCCTCCACGACAGGGATCGTAAGTCGAGTTGGGTCAGGCGGTGAGCACGGGAGTCGCCGGCGTCCATCCGGGCGGGCCGACGACGTAACCAACTCGGTCGCGCCAGGAGTCGGCGCCCGCCACGTCACGAGCCATCGCCGCCCACTCGTGCAACGCAACCTTGATCGGGTTGAACGTCGTCAGGTTCTTGGTGAGTCCGTAGTGCACGCGCTCGCCCTCCGGCTCGAACGACCCGAACATCCGATCCCAGAAGATGAAGATCCCTGCGTAGTTCCGATCGAGGTATTGGGCGTCGGATCCATGATGGACTCGGTGATCGGAGGCGGAGTTGAAGATCTTCTCGAGGCCGAACGGCAGCCGGTTGATCGTTTCGGTGTGCACCCAGTACTGGTAGAGCAAGTTGAGCTGGCCGGCGCGGGCCACCACCGCCGGCGAGAACCCGAGCACGAGCATCGGCATGAACACCCAGTGCACCACCACACCGGTCCATGACTGGCGCAGTGCTGTCGACAGGTTGTAGCGCTCGCTCGAATGGTGGTTGACGTGCGACGCCCACAGCACCCGGTGCTCGTGGCTCAGCCGATGATCCCAGTAGTAGAGGAAGTCCCAGATGAGGATCGCCAACGCGAAGCCCGAGCGGCGGGCGCCGAGGTTGAGCACCCGTTTGGCGAAGAATCGGCGGTCGACGGGCGCGAGCAGTTTGTCGTAGCCAGCATTTGCGACGAGGCTGCCCACGCCCATGGCAAGGCTCGTCGCAGCGTCTTTCAGCTCATAGCCCACCGGAGCGTCGACGTTGGATTCGGTGGTCGGGTCACCGAGCTCGACGCGATTGCGATGCCGCCGAAGCGCGAGGATCTCGAGCACGATCGTGGCGAGAAAGATCGGGATCGCGGCGCGGGTGGCATCGCCACCGATGATCTTTCGAAACGCTCGCCTCATGCAGTGAGTCTGCCGCAAACGGCCGGAGCAGCCACAGGAATTCCGGGCACGTCCCATTCGCCACAACCGAGACGACACCGGCTCATGGTGACAGCGCGTCGCGGACGAGTTGCTCGATCGCGAGGTTGTCGGCCCACTCGATGACGTTGGCGTTGGCCGGCGCCGGGTTGCGTGACGGCCGCTGATCAACCAACGTCATCCCGCGTGCCGCGCTCTTCGCGAGGATCACCTCGACGGGTCGGGCGATCCCGGCGAGCACCTGTGGGTGCGTCACGTACAACACGGCAAGGACGTCGTGGACCGCGGCACCCGACGCTCGACTGATCGTGCGTTGGCGCGCTTCGTAGTAGTCCAACATGTCGGCGAACACCTCCATGGCGGTGCCCCCGATCTCGGCTCTGAGCTGGTCGATCCAGGCGCGGTCGAGGCGCACGGTCTGGGTGATGTTCAGCCCGACCATCGTGAGGTGTTCGAACCCGGCGCGGAACACGATGTCGGCTGCCTCGGGGTCGACCCAGCAATTGAATTCGGCAGCTGCTGTGGTGTTGCCGACGGTGCTGCTTCCACCCATCCAGCTGACGCCTGCGACTCGACCGACGATGTCAGGCGCTGTCTGAATCGCATGGGCCACGTTCGTGAGCGGTCCCGTCGCCACGAGCCACAACCCCTCCTCGGCGCGGACAGTGTCGATGATCCAGCTCACCGCGTCGTTCGAGGTCGCCGAACGAGCGGACGGCTCCAGCGCGACCGAGCCGGTACCGCCGGGCCCGTGAAACTCCTGCGCTCGATGCTCGAGGGAACCGCTCATCGGCAGGTCGTGGCCTGCGTGGACCGGCAGATCACCCGCACCCAAGATGTCGCAGAGTGCGAGCGCATTGGCGGTGGTGCGATCGAGCGCCACATTGCCGCCGACGGTCGAGACGCCGACCACGTCTGCATAACGCAGCGCACAGGCGATCGCGACGGCATCGTCGAGACCGGGATCGCAGTCGAGCAACATCCGAGGGCGAGCAGGCGAGATCACCATCGGATCGTAACGATTCTCCTACCGGCAGGACTCAGGCGCTCGACGCAAGGGCCATCGAGCCAACCGGCACGCTCTCGAGATCTGGCCAATTCGTGAACACGGTGAGAACGGGAATCTCTCGGACCGACGTCGGTTTCAGACGTCTACACCAATCGCATTCACATCAGGAGCAACGCCATGAGTCAGCACAACGAACACAGCGACGTGATCGTCATCGGAATGGGCCCGGCAGGCGAGCACGTCGCCGGAACACTCGCGGAGCGCGGTCTCGATGTCATCGGCATCGAGGCCGAGCTCGTCGGCGGAGAGTGCCCGTACTGGGGATGCATCCCATCGAAGATGATGATTCGGGCGGCCAATCTGCTGCAAGAAGCGCGACGCATTCCGGGATACGCAGGTAACGCCACCGTCGAGCCCGACTGGGCACCGGTCGCTGAACGAATTCGCGACTCGGCAACCGATGATTGGAATGACCAGGTCGCCGTTGACCGTTTCGTCGGCAAAGGCGGACGATTCGTCCGCGGACGGGGCACGATCGTCGGACCCAAGACGGTCACTGTCGGCAACACCACCTACACCGCATCCAAGGGCATCGTGGTCGCGACCGGTACGTCACCGGCAGTGCCGCCGATCCCCGGGTTGGACACCGTCGACTACTGGACCAACCGAGATGCCGTCTCGGCAAAGGAACTCCCAGCGAGCCTGATCGTGCTCGGGGCCGGAGCAATCGGCGCGGAGATCGGCCAAGTGGCCAGCCGGTTCGGCACGAAGGTCACGGTCGTCGAAGCCCTTGATCACGTGTTGCCGCACGAAGAACCAGAGGCTGCTGCAGTCGTCGCCGAAGCGTGGGCCGCTGAAGGCATCGACGTGTACACCGGCGTGCTGGCTACCGAGGTTCGCCGCGACGGTGACCACACCACGGTTCTGCTGGCCGACGGCACCGAACTGCGCGCCGAACGTCTCTTGGTAGCAACCGGACGCAGCGTCAACGTCGCCGGTCTCGGGCTCGACACCCTTGGGTTTGCCAACGACATCCGACACGTCGAAGTCGACGAGTACCTGAGCGCCGGAGAGGGACTGTGGGCGGTCGGCGACGTCACGGCGTCGGGCATGTTCACCCATGTCGGCATGTATCAGGCAAACATTCTCATCGCCTCGATCCTCGGCGACGAAACCAAACCTGCCGACTACTCAGCACTCCCCCGAGCGACGTTCACCGACCCCGAGGTCGGTTCGGTCGGCTTGACCGAAGCGCAAGCGCGGGCCGCCGGGATCTCGGTCCAGGTCGCCGTCCAGAACGTGGCCCACACAGCACGCGGTTGGTTGCACGGCCCGGGCAACGAAGGTGTCATCAAGCTGGTCGTCGACACCGATCGCAACGTCCTGGTCGGCGCAACGACGGCCGGGCCTCACGGCGGCGAGATGATTGCCATGCTCACACTGGCGGTCCACACTCAGACACCGATCGACGACCTGCGCTCGATGATCTATGCGTACCCGACGTTCTGGCGCGGCATCGAAGACGCTCTGAACCAGCTGTCGTGACCAGCGTGACCTCGGCCGGACGCGGCCGAGGTCGGGCTGAGGTCACATCCGCCGACTTCGGATCTTCGAGCCGTCATGCGCCACGATGGGGGCAACGCCTCGGACGGGGCACGAGCACGCTCTGGAGAACACGCCCTTCATGCCACACGATCACCACCATCATCACCACGAGCATGACGCAGACGCTGCCCAGGAGGACCCTGCGCCCGAGCGAACACCCAAGCAAGAACAAGAAGACGCAACCACCGATATCACCGAGGTGGCACCAGGCGTCCTTCGATCACAACTGCCGATCAGCATGCCCGGCCTCGGCCACGTCAACTGCTACATGCTCGAAGACGAGCGCGGGGTTGCGATCGTCGATCCGGGGTTGCCGGGCGAAGACTCGTGGAACCACCTCGTCGATCGCCTCGGCCGGGCTGGCTTCACGGTCGACAACGTGCACACAGTGGTCGTTACTCACTCCCACCCCGATCACTTCGGCGGCGCCATCCGCATGCATGCCGAAACCGGCGCCGACATCATTGCGCACGAGACGTTCAGCACCATCTTCGATCCGGCCGAGTCCGGCGACGACGAAGACTCGGGCAACCTCGACGTGAACTCAGCCGACGGTCGGGCTGCGGCGATGGAGCGCTACTTTGCCGCGCCAACCCCGTGGGGCGGCAAGCGGCCTCGCCCGTCACCCGAGTTCATGGAGCGCATGCGCCGATCGGGAGGCACCTCGGGGTCGATGTTCGGCATTCCCGCGCCGACACAACCAATGATCGACGGCCAGACGGTCAAGCTCGCACGACGGGAGTGGGTGGCGATGCATACGCCGGGCCACACCTATGACCATCTGTGTCTCTTCGATCCCGAGCACGGCGCCGTGCTCACCGGCGACCACGTGTTGCCGTCGATCACCCCGCACATCAGCGGGCTCACGCCCGACAGTGACCCCCTCGCCTTGTTCTTCGACTCACTGCGACGGATGGCCGATATGACCGACGTGTCGATTGCACTCCCGGCGCACGGTCACCCGTTCACCGACCTCGGCGGACGCGCCGAACACATCATCGATCATCATCAAGAACGTCTCGACATCATCCGCAATGCGCACCACGAGCTGCCCAACGGCACCGTCATGGACTTCATGCGCGTGCTGTTCCGCGAGCGCTCATGGGGTGAGATGGCCGAGAGCGAGACGTACGCCCACCTCGAGCACTTACGAGAACTCGGCGAAATCAATTGTCACTTCGACGACAGTCTGGCGCGATACACCCCGACCAGTTGATCCTTCGAGCGGGATCATCGCGGCCTCTTCCGGCCGCTGTGCCAATCTTCTCGAATGAAGCGATCAAAGCTCACCGTGCTCACTGCCGTGGCACTCGCCGTCACCGCGACCGCAACCGGCGCACAATTGGTTTCGGGCGCACAGACCTCGACCGAGACCGCA
>CALICC010000313.1 GCA_938049325.1 uncultured Ilumatobacter sp.
GACGTCGCCGGAGCTGGCGGCCCAATGCAGTGGCGTCTCGGCAACTCGTGGCGTGTCGGAGGGAAACCGCGCCTCGACGTCGGCCCCGTGGGTCACCAGCACGCCGATGGTGTCGGCAACGTTCGCCCAGTGTCCCGGCCAGTCGGTGGCATGGTGCAACAGCGAGCGCGGGTTGTCCGTGGGCTGGAGCGTGGCGAGTTCGGGATGCTGGCCGAGCAACGCATCGAGCTCGGTGCTGCGCCCCTTCCGAATCAATTTGATCGCGGTGGCGAACGGCTTTGGTGTCGACGACGGCACGCAGAACACCATACGTGGCGCCGCACCTGCGGCGGTCTCCCGTCGGTGTCGTCGCCTCAGGTGGTGGCGAGCAGGAACGCAAGCGTGCGAGCTTCGTCGCGCCATGCGTCGTAGCGGCCGGTGGGTCCGCCGTGACCTGCGCCCATCTCGGTGCGCATCACCAGTGGACGGTCACCGGTGTTCACGTTGCGCAGTCGAGCCACCCACTTGGCGGGTTCGTGCACGCTCACACGCGGGTCGTGTAGGCCGGCCGTGACGTACACGGCCGGGTAGTCGGCGGCGACGGTGTTGTCGTAGGGGGAGTAGGCGAGCATTGCGCTGGCGAACGGCTCGGTGCGAGGGTCGCCCCACTCTTCCCATTCGGTCACCGTCAATGGAAGCGACGGGTCGCTCATCGTGTTCACGATGTCGACGAACGGCACCTCGGCAACGACTGACGCGAAGAGGTCAGGGCGCTGCGTCATGCAGGCACCAACGAGCAGGCCGCCGGCGGACCCGCCGCGAATCGCCACGCGACCTTCGCCGGCGACTCCTGATGCGACGAGGTGCTCGGCGCAGGCGATCATGTCGTCGAACGAGTGCTGCTTGTGTTCGAGCTTGCCATCGAGATACCAGTGGCGCCCGAGTTCGCCGCCACCGCGTGGGTGAGCGAGCGCCCACACCATGCCGCGGTCGAGGAGCGAGAGTCGGGCGACCGAGAACCACGGTGGAAACGACGCTTCGTACGCGCCGTAGCCATACAAACAGGCGGGCGCGGTGCCGTCGAGCGGCGTGTCGACGTGGTGCACGATGTCGAGCGGCACCGAGGTGCCGTCGGCCGATGGCACCCACACGCGGCTGGCGACGTACTGGCTCAGGTCGACGTTCGGAGTGGGGATCTGGCGCAGCAGCGTTCGTTCGGCGGTGACGACGTCTTCGTCGTACAGGGTGGTCGGCACCGACATCGACTGGGTGGTGAAGCGCAGCGTCGTCGAGGTCCACTCAGGGTTCGCGGCGAGGCTCACGTCGTGGGGCTCCGCGCCCAAGTCGATGACGCGTTCGCTGCCGTCGCGGAAGATGATGCGCAGGCGTGGTTGGGCGTCGGCCCATTCGTAGACCACGAGGTGTTGCTCGAATGGCTCGACACCGATGATGCGCCGGCCGGGTTCGTGCTGGCTCAGTTCGGTCCAACCTGACGGTGCGGTGCCGGGCGCCGAGGCGGGTGCGACCATGAGTTTGAAGTCGGGGGCATCGGCGTTGGTGACCATGAGGAACTGGTCGCCCCAGTGATCGATGGAGTATTCGATGTCGTCGCGGCGCTCGGCGATGACAGTCGGCTCGGCCGTGGGATCGGACGACGCGATCATGCGCACCTCTGCGCTCGTCTTCGAACCGACGTGGATCACGATCCAGGCGTCGGAGCGGGTTTCGCCGATCTCCACGAAGAACCGTTCATCGTTCTCCTCGAAGACGAGTTCGTCGTCGGCAACTGGCGCGCCGACACGGTGGCGCCACACCTGGAACGGTCGTTCCTGTTCGTCGGGGCGGACGTAGAACAGCCAGGTTCCGTCGGCCGACCAAGCCGTGCCTGCGTTGGCCACGTCGGTGATGTGGTCGTCGAGGTCGATCCACGACCCGTCGGGATCGAATCGCCGGATACGCATGTCGTAGTGCTCGTCGCCCGTGATGTCGGTCGACCACGCGAACATCGTGTGGTCGTGGGAGGCGTCGAACGCGCCAACGTCGAAGTAGTCGGTGGCATCGAGTCGCTCGGCTTCGGCGTTCTCGTCGAGCAGCAGGAATTCGTTGGCGGTCTCAACGCTTCGACCTCGGTGATGCCGGGGATAGTCGCGGCCTTCCTCGGTCGTGCCGACGTACCACCAGCCGCCGTTCATGACGGGGGTCGACATGTCGGTTTCCTGGACGCGTGACTTGATCTCGTCGAAGATCGCCTCGACGGTGTCGGCGTAGGGCGCGAACCAGGCGTCGCTGTAGGCGTTCTCGGCGGTGAGGTGGCGGATCAGCTCTGGATCCTCCACATCGAGCATCCAGGCGTAGTCGTCAGACGCTTCACCGGTCGGGCGCAGCCACGTGTGCGGGCGGCGTGGCGCCTCAGGTGGTGCTGTGACGTTTGTCGTGGAGGGGCGAATCTGTTCGTTCACGGTCGAGCCAATGTAGGCCGTCAGCGATACGGTCCCTCTTCGAGATGCGCGTGTGGATCGACCAAGACCTGTGTACCGGTGACGGGATCTGCATCGATCACTCCGACGACGTGTTCGTGCAGCTCGAAGATGGCATTGCCTACGTCGCCGAAGCCGGCCGGCCGCTCAACGATCCGGGCGGATCGGGAAGCCTGGCGCTCGTGCCGACGCGCGACATCGAGAACGTCATCCACGCGGCCGAGATGTGCCCGGGTGAGTGCATCTTCATCGAGATCGACACACCGATCGAGCTCGATGCCGACGCGCAGCCCGAGCGGCTGATTGCGTCGACCGAGCCCGAATCTTCCGTCGCCTAAGCGCCGGCGCAGCTGCCGACAACCGTTCGCGGGTCACTGGCGCCGACCCACATCCCGTCTCTGCCGCCGACGATCGCGGCGGCGTGTCCGAACCCCGAGTCCCACATGGGCGCCGATGCAGTCCGGTGCCCTCGGGCGGCGAGCTCGGCCAGCCACGCCGCGGGAGCGTGTCCTTCGATACTGACTCCGGGACCGGCAGGGCCGGTCCAAGTGTCGAATCCGCCAGTCGCTCCCGTGAGTGCCCAGCGACCCGCGCCGATCGCGCGTCCTGGACTCTGACGGTGGTGGAAGAGGCGGGCGGCGATCTGCAGCATGATCTGTGGCTGAGCGTCGCCGCCCATGGTTCCGAACACGGCGGCGAGTGATCCGTCGCTGCGCGTCGCGGCCATTGGAAGCAGCGTGTGTGGCGGGCGTCGGTGCGGAGCGAACTCGGCGGGATGCCCGGGTTGGAGGTTGAAGCCCAATCCGCGATTGTGCAGGTTGATGCCCGTGTTCGATTCGACGAGATGGCTGCCGAATCCGGACGCATTCGATTGGATGAGCGACACGGCCATTTCTCTGCCGTCGGGGGAGCGGCCTGCGGTGCACAGATACGTCGTGTCGCCCGACGATGACGGTGTGGACCGGTCCGATGCGCGGTGCGGATCGATCTGGTCGAGTCGTCCGTCGATCAGATCGAGCAGCGCAGCGCCGTCGGCGCCTTCGTGGAGCCGTTGCGGACGATCGTGACCGGCTGCGGTCGCTGCTTCGATCAGCAGGTGGGCCCATCGCTCGTCGTCGGGATCGGCCGGAAGGTCGAGCTGCTCCGCGAGTCTCGACGCGCCGATGGCGAGGTAGCCCTGCGAGTTCGGTCCGATCGTGTGCATCGTGACGCCGAACGCGTCGGCCGACAGGGGAGTTTGCCAGTCGGCGTGTTGGGCTCGGATGTCGGCTTCGTCGAAGAGCCCGGCACCGAGTTCGAGTAACCCTTCGCCGAAACTGCCTTCGTAGAACGCGGCTCGGCCACCGGCGCCGATCCCGGCGAGCGCGGCGGCAACCCCTGGTCGGCGCACACGCCGCGCCCGGCCCGTTGCCTGCGATGCGAGTTCGTGCAAGTTGGCACGGCTCTCGTCGTCGAGATTGTGCAGTGAGGCGATCAGGAGGGGGCTCGCCGGGAAGCCATCGTTGGCCAAGCGATGCGCCGGTTCGAGCACGGTCGCGAGCGGAAGCGATCCGAAGCGCTCGTGTAGTGCGATCCAACCGTCGACGCAGCCCGGCACCGTGACCGAAGCCATGTCGAGTCGGAACGGCATCGTCGTATGCCCCGCATCGCGGAGCGCGGCAGCGTTGGCGCCAGACCCGGCTCGGCCCGATGCGTTGAGCGCGTGAGTTTCGCCATCGACATGGACGAGTGCGAGCAGGTCGCCGCCCATCCCGCAGAGATGTGGTCCGGTGACGGCGATGGCGGCGTTGGTGGCGATTGCTGCGTCCACAGCGTTGCCGTCCCGGCCGAAGATCTCGACGCCCGCCGACGTCGCGAGCTGATCGGCGGATGCAACGAGATGATTTGGTGTTCGAACTGAACGCAATGGGGG
>CALICC010000314.1 GCA_938049325.1 uncultured Ilumatobacter sp.
ATCGACCTCGACGCCGGCACGGTCACCGAAGACCAGATCGACGATCGTCCCGGCGACTTCGGCCGCGTCAACGATCGCATGGTGGGCCTCGATGCTCGCTACGGCTACCTCATGGCAATGGCAGGCGAAGGCAACAGCGAAGAGCCCGTGTTCGGCTCGGCGCTTTGGAAGTACGACCTCAGCACCGGCGCCTGCGACGAGCACCAACTCGGCGATGGCGTGCGCGGCGCCGAGCCCGTGTTCGCTCCCGCGGCCAACAGCACCGGCGAGGACGACGGTTGGGTGATCAGCCTCGCCCACGACACGGCGAGCGATCAGTCACGGCTGTTGATCATCGACGCACACGACTTCACGGCGCCACCGGTTGCGACCGTCCACCTGCCACGCCGCGTTCCCTATGGCGCGCACGGCAGCTGGGTTCCCGACAGCGCGATGGCCTAGACAAGAACGACTACGAGGGGGAAATTCAATGAGAACGCATCACACCACCCGCCGTCTCGGCGCGCTCGCCGCAGCGATCGGACTCGTCGCTGCATCGTGCGGCGGTTCCGACTCCGACTCGGGCACGACCGAACCCGAAGTCTCGACCGCACCGGTCGACTCGGCCGGCGAAACAGAACCGGAGGCGCCGACGACCGACGAGGCCGAGCCCGCTGACACCACTGACGAAACTGCGGACCCAGGCGACACCCCGGTCGAAACGGCGGCACCCGCCGGCGATGGAGGAGGCGATGGCGGGGGCGACATCTTCGACTTCGCGACGTACGGCCCGGCAACCGGGGAGCCGATCGTGCTCGGCATGGTCAACACCGAAGGTGCCCCCGGACTCGACTTCCCCGAAATGCGCACCGACACCGACCTCGCGGTCGAGTACCTCAACGAACACGGCGGCTTCGGCGGCCGCCCTGTGGTGATCGAACACTGCGCTGCCGCCGGCTCGCCCGAAACATCACAGGCGTGTGCGCAAGAACTCACCGGCAAAGGCGTCGAGCTCGCGATGCTCGGCCTCGACCTCTTCCCCGGCTACGACACGTTCGGCGCAGCGGGCGTTCCGGTGGTCGGCGCACTCCCGATCCTCGCTCCCGACTACACCGCCGACGCGCTGTTCATCACGGGCGGCAATGCCACCACGATGACCGCCATGGTCGTGTTGGCCGTCGAGCACTTCGACGCGCAGACCGTCGGCATCATCAGCGCTGACAACCCGGGCGCGAACAGCTCCGAGCAGAGCTTGATCGCAGCACTCGACAAAGCCGGGCTGACCTACACCTCGGTCAAGGGCGGCGACAACGAAACCGATGCCGGCTTCCAGGGCCTGATGCGCGAAGCGAACTCCGACAATCCCGACATCTTGGTGTCGCTGTACGCGGACGCTGGATGCATCGGCACGATGCGCGGCCGCGTCGCCCTCGGCATCGAGACACCGATCATCTCCACTGCGATCTGCGGCAGCGCCGAGGTCATCGACGTGGTTGGCGACGACGCGATCGGATGGCACTTCATCGCGGTCGGCGGCCCAACCGACTCACCGTCACAGGACGCGTTCCAAGAAATCATCGAGCCGGTGTACGGCAGCGAAGGCGACGGGCTCGGCCTCGGTGCGTTGGGGATCACGCAGTTGATGTCGCTCGCCCGAGTGGCCAACCAACTCGCCGACGAGGGCGCAGAGGTCACCGGGCAGGCGATTTACGATCGGCTCGGATCGTCGACCGACATTCCCAACTTCCCGAACGACAGCGCACTCGTGTGTGGCACCTCCGACACGTACCCGAGCGTGTGCAACTTCGAGTTCCCGATCGGCCGATACGTCGAAGGCGGCGACGTCGAAACCGTTCCAGGATTCGACCTCGTGTCGGTCATCGACTACCTGCCGTGACGTGGCACTGAGCCTCAGCTCAGCGGGCACGCGGTCAGCATGATCGACTACGCATTCTTCTTGCTGCTCGGTTCGGCCGCGGGTGCCATCATGGGCGCGTTCGGTATCGGCCTCTTGATCACACATCAGGGGTCCGGGGTCGTCAACTTCGCGTACGGCGCGATGGCGAGTTGGACGGCGTACGTGTACGCCGACCTACGCCAAGGCGCGTATCCGTTTCCGATTCCCGGACTGCCCGGCCGATATCACTTCGACGGTGACGTCGGTTTCCGCTGGGCGCTGCTGCTGTCGTTGCTCACCGCAGCAGCGGTCGGGCTCGCCGTCTACTTCCTCGTATTCCGACCGCTCTTTCGCGCACCCGCGCTGGCGAAGATCGTCGCGAGCATCGGCCTCGTCATCGTGTTCATCTCGTTGATCGAACAGCGCTTCCCCGACAACGCCGGCCTGCGCGTCGACCCGATCTTGCCGCGTGAGCCGGTCACGATCACGACCGACCTGACCGTGCCGCGCGACGGATTGTGGCTGCTCCTCATCGTGGCGTTGATCGGCATCGCGGTCTGGGCCACGTCGCGGTTCACGCGGATCGGCCTCATCACGCGAGCCGCTGCGGAAAACGAGAAGGGTGTGGTTCTCCTCGGCCACTCTCCCACGCTGATGGCGGCCGGATCCTTCGTCGTCGCCTCGCTGGTCGGCGGCCTCATCGTGATCCTCGCGTCGCCCATGATCCAACTCTCGTCGCAGCTGTTCACGTTCGCGTTCCTGATCCCGGCGCTCGGCGCTGCACTGATCGGCAAGTTCCGATTCGTGTGGCCGACCATGCTCACCGGCTTCGCCATCGGGATGATCCAGTCGTCGTTCACGAAGGCGCAGGGCGATTTCAGTTGGTTCCCGCAGTACGGCGCCCGCGAGGGCCTGCCGTTCATCGTGATCATCGTGGCCATGGTCGCGCTCGGCGAACGCGTCCCCGAACGCGGCGCCGTCGACTCGTGGAAGTTGCCCGCCGTTCCCTCCGCCAAGGTCACCCCGCAGAGTGTGGTGGTACCCATTGCGCTCGCCGTGTTCGGGCTCCTTGCGTTCGGCCCGCTGTGGCGCGGCGCGATCATGACGACGTTGATCGCCATCGTGTTGGCGCTCTCGTTGGTGGTCCTCACCGGGTTCGGCGGCCAGACGTCGCTCGCCCAGATGGCGTTCGCCGGGATCGCGGGGTTCTCGCTGTCGAAACTCGCGATGAACTGGGACATCCCGTTTCCGCTCGCGCCGATCTTGGCGGCGTTGATCGCCACCGCGTTCGGCGTGCTGGTGGGATTGCCTGCGCTACGAGTACGCGGAGCCAACCTGGCGATCATCACGTTGGCGGGTGGCGTCGCGATCGCCGAGTTCGTGTTCAAGAACCCGAAGTACGTCGGCGACGCGTCGACGGGCGGCGCTCAGATCCCCAACCCGAGCCTCGCCGGTTGGGACTTCGGATTGATCTTGGGCACCAACGCGTCACGGCCGATCTTCGGCGTGTTCCTGGTCGTGGTGGTCGCACTCTTGAGCCTCGGCGTCGCCAATCTTCGACGCAGCGCGTCAGGGCGACGAATGCTCGCCGCCCGCTCGAACGAGCGTGCAGCGAACGGCATCGGCATCAACGTCACGATGGTCAAGCTCGAAGTGTTTGCCGTGTCGTCGTTCATCGCAGGCGTCGGTGGTTGCCTCATCGCGTACCGATTCGGCAGCGTGTCCGACGCGTCGTTCGGCACGATCGCATCACTGACGGCGCTCGCCGTTGCGTACCTCGGCGGCATCAACTGCGTGAGTGGCGCCATCACCTCGGGAGTGATGGCAACGGCCGGCGTTGCGTTCTTCGGCTTGTCGAGGCTCAGTAGCGGGTCGAGCGACTGGGAGGTCTTGATCGGTGGTGTCTTGCTGATCGTGACGGCAATCCTCAATCCGGAGGGCATCGCCGGCGGTATCCGCACCAAGGTCGCCAACGCTCGCACTCGTCGCGTGGCCCTCGCCGCCGCCTGATCTCACGGAGTCCGCAGACTCACTACGTGACGCGACGTGTGTGCGATCCTTGCGGGATGGTCACACCGATCACCGACGTTCTCGACGACCTACGGACCGAGTACGCCCGCATCGATGCGTTGCTCGCATCGCTCACCAACGAGCAGTGGGAGACGGAATCGATGGCGCCCGGCTGGTCGGTGAACGACACCGTCCTCCACCTGGCGATGACCGAGGAGGCTGTGGCCCTGACGATCGCGAGCGCTGATCCGATGTGGACCACCCGCGATGTCCCGCTCGACGACTTCGTCGACCAGAGCGTGCGCGACCACGCAGCACCTGCGCCCCAGGTGTTCGAGCGATGGCGCGCCGCGACCGCCTCGTCGCTGGCCGCGCTCGAGCAGGCGGATCCCGACCAGTCGGTCACGTGGGCCGCCGCACCGCTCAAGCCCCGTACGTTGGCAACGACTCGCCTCGCCGAGCACTGGGCACATGCACTCGACATCGTCGAACCACTCCGACTCGACTTTCCCGACACCGACCGGCTGCGCCACATTGCGTGGCTCGGGCACGCCACGCTGCCCTACGCGTTCGCGCTCGATGACCTGGAGCCCAACGAGGTGTTCTGCACACTCACCGCGCCGAGCGGTGCCGTCTTCACCTTCGGACCCGCAGACGCGGCGTCCACGGTCAGTGGAGACATAGGTGCGTTCTGTCGAGTGGGAGCCCGACGCGTCGCCGGCGCCGACAGCGGTCTCGCGACGTCGGGTCCGCACGCCGACGCGGCGTTGCGGGTGCTGCGCAACTACGCCGCGTAGCGATCAGCGAGCTGCCGGGCGCGGTGGCAGTTTGTTGAGGACGTACCCCGTGTCGAGGCCGACCGAGGAGTCGGCGACGCTGAATCGTGTCACGCGTTGCGCATGCTCGGAGAGCTGCTGATGATCGGCGAAGGAGATTCCCGACACGATGGGCTCGCGAAACCAGGGCGCATAGAACTCGACGTTCGGAATCGCCCGCAGTTCGTCGGACAGGTTTGGCGTCCCGCCGTGCCAGGCGCGGACGTCACGAATCTGTACCGCCCCGGCGGGTGCCGGGCACACGGTGCTCAATCGCATCCATTCGGGCTCGTCGGCGAGCCGCGGGATGCGCTCCCGCGAGTGTTGGGTGCCGGGAATCTGGCGCGTGGGACCGTTGAGCGCGTGCTGGTCGAACGGCAGAAAGTTCGCACAGAGGTACGGACAGGGCAGGTCGCGTGTGGTGAGCATCCCGCGCGGATCGTGGAACGAACTGAACGGCGTGACCTCACCGTCGACGCGGTCTCCCATGTCGGCATGCAGCGGTTGGTATTCGACCGCTCCGGGCAGACAGAAATCGCCGCTCGCCGAGCGCAGCATGTAGTCGGACGACTCGAAGATGGCGGTGATGATCGGCGTGACGGTCGGGAGATCGACGAGCATCTGCCACTCGGGTCGATGCAGCATGCTGCGCGTCGTGCTCGACCCGCCGAAGGAGTATCGGTGCGAGCCGCGGTTCCCGGAGCGGTCCGCGTCGAGCGCCACGATCTCGCTCGCGACCTCGATGACACCTGCCCGCAAGAAGGCGATCTGGTCGTCGGTGAGCGCGTTGCTGACGACGACGAAGCCATCGCGTCGGAACAACCGGACCGCTCGTTCGATCTCGTCCGGTTCGAGGATCTCGAGTCCGGTGATCCCGTTGTTCGCTACCAGGTGTTCGCGCAGCTCGGTCACGTCCGTCACGCGCCAAACCTACATCTGACGCCTGAGTCCTTTTGGTTCCGGCACCCGCGCTACCCAGTGGGTCCTTTCGGTTCCGGCACCCGCGCTACCCAGTGAGCAGCGCGCTCAGCTCGCGTAGCTGACGACCTCGTACTCGATGCCATCGGGATCGTCGAAGTAGAAGCGACGCCCCGGTTCGTAGTCACCGTGGCTGTGAGGAGTGAGTCCTGCCGCCACGACCTTGGCCTCAGTCGCGTCGAGGTCGTCGACGAGGATGCCCAGGTGATTCAGGCGTTGGTTGTCGAACTCAACGGGTTCGTCGTAGGCGTACACCGCCACGTAGTCGTCGTCGGTGCCGACGTGCACGGTGGTGCCACCCTGTGACGACGCGCCGCGCCAGCGCACGTTCCACCCGAACAGGTCGCAGAGCAGATCTGCGGTCGCCGCTGGGTTGCTCACGGTGACGTTGGCGTGTTCGAGTCGTGCGGTCATCTTGGCTACTTCCTTTGGTTCGTTTGGTGTTGAGTTCATTTGTACAATCTCAAGTAATGTTGAGGTCAAGGGATATGTCGAGGATGAAGCGATGACAGCGAACGACGCGACCCTGACGATCGGCGCGGTTGCGGATCGGACGGGTCTCGCGGTCTCGGCGGTCCGTTTCTACGAAGCCGAAGGACTCATCACGGCAGATCGTGCACCGTCGGGCCACCGGCGCTTCCACCGCTCGGTGATCCGTCGCCTGTCGTTCATCCGGATCTGCCAGAGCCTCGGCTATCGGCTCGACGAAATCGCCGCACAGCTCGGTCGGCTCCCGGCAGCTCGAACGCCGACCGAGCGCGACTGGCAGCGACTTGCCGCCGAATTCGCACGCGACATCGACGAGCGGATCGCGGGCCTCCAGCAGCTCCGCGAGAGGCTCGACGGTTGCATCGGATGCGGCTGCCTGTCGCTGCAACGATGTGCGATGTACAACCCGGATGACGTTGCCCGAGGTCTCGGCTCCGGACCGCGCTACCTCCTCGGCGACAGCGCGCCAGCCTGATCTGATCGCCGACCGCGCGCCTGGGTCCTTTCGGTCCCGGCACCACCGCTACCCAGTCGTCGCTGCGCGATGCGTACGGTGGCCACATGGACTACGTGAAATTCGGCAGAACAGGGATGCGAGTGTCGCGGCTGTGCCTCGGCACCATGACGTTCGGACTGCAGTGCGACGAGGCCACGTCGGTCAACATTCTCGACACGGCGTTCGATGACGGCATCACGTTCATCGACACCGCAGACATGTACCCGAACGGCCACACCGGCGACATGGGTGGAATCACCGAGGAGATCATCGGACGCTGGCTTCAGGCGAACGGACGCCGCGACGACGTGATCCTCGCGAGCAAGTTCTGGGCCCCGATGGGACCCAATCCGTGGAACCGCGGCGCGAGCCGCAAACACATCGTCGGCGCGCTCGACGCATCGTTGCGCCGACTCCAGACCGACTACCTCGACCTCTACCAGATTCACTTCTTCGACTCCGACACACACATCGACGAGACGCTGCGAGCGCTCGATGACGCCGTGCGTGCCGGCAAGGTGCGCTACATCGGATGCTCGAACTACGCGGCGTGGCAGCTCGCCAAGGCGGTCGGTCGCAGCGAAGCGCTCGGCATCTCGAGGTACGAGTCGGTCCAGCCGCGATACAACCTGCTGTACCGCGACATCGAACGAGAACTCATGCCGTTGTGCCGCCACGACGACATCGCGGTCATGGTCTACAACCCGCTTGCCGGCGGCATGCTCACCGGCAAGCATCAGCCCGAGACCGGCCCGACCGAAGGCACTCGGTTCACGCTGGGCACGGCGTCGAAGCGCTACCAGGAGCGGTACTGGGCCGATGACAAGTTCGAGGTGGTCGAAGCACTACGCCCGCTCGCAGCGGACGCCGGAATCTCGATGGCACAGATGGCGGTCGGCTGGGTTCTCGCGAACCCCGATGTCACCGTGCCGATCGTCGGCGCGAGCGCGCCCGGCCAACTGGCCGACGCCGTCCGCGCCGCGGCGACTCCACTCGACACCGATCTCGTCGCGCAACTCGACGTGATGACTCGGCACTATCGGGCGGTCGAC
>CALICC010000315.1 GCA_938049325.1 uncultured Ilumatobacter sp.
ACGCGCGTTGGCTACATCGGTGTGATGGGGAGCCGCACCACACACGACAAGCGGGTCCAACGTCTCCGCGAGGTGGGGGTCGATGACGCGGGTCTCGATCGGCTCATGTCACCGATCGGCCTCAACCTCGGCGCCCGAACGCCGGAAGAAACCGCGGTGAGCATCTGCGCCGAGATCATCGCCCGTCGCACCGGCAAGGGCGTGCCCAGTCTGCGCGACTCCAGCGGGCCGATTCACTCCTAACGGGCCGCAATGGTCGCAGCTAGTGCGATGCTGACTCGAGCGCGGCGACGCTGCATTCGAACAGTTGCCACATGTTGCCGATCAGACGATCGGAGTTGAACGACGGCTGCCACACCGCTCCGGCCAGCACGTCGCTCACACAGAACGCAGCGCCGAGACGTACTCCGCGATGCGCAGCCACAGCGAAGAGTGCTGCTGCCTCCATGTCGACAGCGACGACACCTTGCGCCGCGTAGTGCCGGACTTCGTCGACGGTCTCTCGAAACAATGCATCGGTCGTCCACGTCGAACCGGTCGAGGCCTCCAGTCCGGCGGCTGCGAAACGCTCGGTGATCTGCTCGGTCAGCCCGCGGTCCGGGCGTGCTGGATCATCCGCGGGCAGATAGTGATGTGACACACCCTCGTCGCGAATTGCGCCATTGCACACGATCAGGTCTCCGACGGCAGCGTCATCAGCCAGAGCGCCCGATGCTCCGATGCTCATGAACACGTTGCACCCGTACGAGATCAGTTCTTCGAACGTTGCGACAGCGGCCGGCGCACCGATACCGAACCCTCCGACCACGCCGACGCGACCGTCGGTGCGGTCGAGCGCGTGAATGGTCTGCGCGAATCCTCCGACATCGAGCGGCGTCGTCGACTCGAACGTCTGCACTGCGCTGAGCAGCTGCGGCTGATACGTCAGGACAATCCGCTCCGGAAGAGCGTCGGGCAACCGTGTGCCGAGCTCGTTGATGCGATGTTCGAGCAGCGCCTCAGGGGTGAGTACGGCGTCGCCGGACTGCTTGCCGGGGAAGTTCGGGAAGCTCATCCCCGAACTGTGACACACGGGGCGGGTCAGACGTTCGACGGATCGCCGAACGAGACCGAGTTGCGGCGGCTCGACGAAATTGTGTCGATCTCCACGGTGCGACCGGTTTGCACGGAGTGCACGATCGCGTCCTCGACGCCGAGGTACAACATGACGTGTCCGGGATAGTGCACGAGATCGCCGGCCTCGGCGGTTTCGCGGGTGACACGCTCGGCTGACGAGATCTGGCTACCACTCTGGCGGAACAGCTCGACGCCGGCGCCTGCCCACGCGTAGGTGGTGAGGCCCGAGCAGTCGAAACCTTCGCCTTCGACACTGGTATTGGTGCGGTACGGCACACCAACCTGGGTGAGCGCACCGAGCACCGCCCGCTGCTTCGCGATCGGCGCCGCACTCCATGCTTCGACCATGGCGAGTTCGTCGTAGCCCAGCTGCTGCGCGGTGTAACGAGCCGTGATCGAGCGATGCCATGCCAGGTTCCGCTCGTCAGCGACAGAGCCAGAGTCGAGGTACGCCTCGAGCGCATCGACTGCCGCAGACGCCGCGGCGGTGACCTCGGCAGCCAACTCGTTGACCGGGAGTTCAGCAGATTGTGCCGAGACCGTTCCTTGGTCGAACGTCATCGTGGCGCCGAAGACGCCGAGCGACGTCAGCGCAATGAGCGCGCCGGACAGCGAACGACGCGCAGCCCGGGCAGAAGAGGAGAAGATCGGTGTCAATTGTTTTCCCAACAGGTGTGATCGGTGGGGTCCCCGCACAAGTGCGTCGGAGACGATCCGTCGATGACAGCATCACGTCGATGCGTAACGGATCGGAAATATATCGTCATCCAACCGAAACACTTGAACCCTCCTGGTGCGACTTTCGACACGAGTTCGACATCTGGGCCTGAGCAGGCGGTGCAAAAGTGTCATGATGCGCACGTGTGTAATTCACGCGAAACAACCGCTCATCAGGCGTTTTGTCGCTGTGGGTGACCAACACGTCACCGCGGTGTTACTTGCCGCCGGCGCCGGATCGCGGTTCACCGGACCCGGGCACAAATTGTTGGCAGAACTTCCGTCAAACACCACGCGACCGGCTGAACGCGTCGTCGACCGGGCACTCGCGGCTGTTGCCGGAGCCGAGGTGGACGACATCATCGTCGTGACGGGCCTCCTCGATGCCGGCCAGCTCGGGCTCGATGCTTCGCAACCGTTCACCACACTTCACAACCCCCGCTGGGCCGATGGACAGATGACGTCGGTCCAGGTCGGGCTCACCGCGGCCAGCGCGTCGGGGGCGGATGCTGTGGTCGTCGGTCTCGCCGACCAACCGGGCATCACCAGCCAGGCGTGGAACGATGTCGCCGGCCGCGTCGGAGCCGATGCGCCGATCGCAGTGGCCACCTACGACGGCACGCGCGGCAATCCGGTCGCGATGCACCGCACGATGTGGCACCTCCTGCCACGCAGCGGCGATGCCGGCGCGAGGAGCCTGATGAGGATTCGCGGTGACCTCGTGGTGGAGGTATCGTGCCAAGGTCAACCCCAAGACATCGACACGGTGGAGGATCTGCAGCAATGGCAGAACAACTGATCAATGAGTTCACGGTGAATCGACCGATCGAAGAGGCCTGGCCCATCATCACCGACGTCGAGAAGATCGCGCCGTGCCTCCCGGGCGCCGAGCTCCAGCAGGTGTCACAAGATCCCGATCGCGGCGAGGTCTACAGCGGCGTCGTCAAAGTCAAGCTGGGCGCCATTTCCACGCAGTTCAAGGGCGACGCCTACTTCGTCGAACAAGACGACGAGAACCACCGCGCCGTCATCAAGGGCAAGGGCCGCGACACGGGCGGCCGCGGTAACGCCTCGGCCGACATCACCGCCCAAGCCGAGAGCCTCTCCCCGACGAGCACGCGCTGCGTGGTCACCACCGATCTCCACATCACCGGCAAGGTCGCACAATTCGGACGCGGCATCCTCGGCGACGTGAGCTCGAAGCTGATCGAGCAGTTCGCGGTCAACCTCAACACGTTGATCGATGAAGAAGGTGTCGGCACGACCGAGACCCCCGCCAGCGACCCGGCTCCCGGCTCCGACACCGACGCCGCCGAAGCCAAGGTGCGCAAGATCAACGGCCCGGCGGCCGAACCGATCGACCTGATGGGCGTGAGTGGCACCTCGGTCGTCAAGCGTGCCGCCCCGGCACTCGTGGCCTTCCTCATCGCGCTCTTCCTGCTTCGTCGCCGACGGAGCTGATGGACGACCGCGAGCGCGTCGAGGCGCTGCTGGGGCGACCTCCGAGAGGAAGTTTCGACGTCATTGTTCGAGATCACAGCGGTGATCCCGTCGTCGTCCGCAACGCGCCGTTTCTCGACGACGGCACGCCGATGCCCACGCGCTACTACCTCGTTGGCGCAGCGCTCGTGAAAGCGGTCAGTCGCGTCGAAGCAGCGGGAGGCGTCGATGAGGTCGAGGCCGAGCTCGACGACGAGGTCATCGCCGAAATTCACCGACGATACGAACTCGAACGCGACGCAGCGATCGGCGCTGATCATGTGGGACCACGCCCCTCGGGCGGCGTTGGCGGAACACGGGTCGGCGTCAAGTGCCTCCACGCTCACGTCGCGAACCACCTGGCGACCGGCAACGACCTCATCGGCCGATGGACGTTGGAGCGTGTCCCGCCCACAACACCGGGCGTTCCCACCGAATTCGATACCGAAGCGGACGGCGCAAGCTGATGGCGGTCGACGCACTGTTCGTCACGGTCGGCGACGAGGATGTCACGATCGAACTCGCTGACGAGGGAACGTGGACGCTCCCCATCGGCGTGCGGACGGTGGTCGACGATCAGCTGGAGCGCGCCGACCGGCCCGCTCCGGAACAACTCACGAACGCACTCGGCATCGTGTCCGACCATCTCGACGACGTCGTACGCGAGTCCCCGGTCGTCGCAGCGACACCGACGGTGATCGCTCGCGGGCCGCACGTCGACGCACTCGCACGAGTCGAGCTCGGCCTCGACAGCGTTCCCGCCGACTACGTGCTCCAACGCAGCGATGCCGACGACGTCTTTCGAACGCTCGTCTCGGAGCCGATCTCCGAACGAGTCCACAATCCCGGTCTTCGACCCGACGAAGTCGAGACCATCATCGCCACCTGCTGTGTTGTACTGGCGGTGATGCGCCGCCTCGAACTCACCTCGATCGGCATCAGCGCTCACCAACCGGGGGGTGCGACCTAGTGGCGCTGCGTCATCCGTCTCGCGTGCCTGCCCCGGTCCGGCTGTACGGCAGTCGCATCATGATGCGACCGCTCGCGGTCAACGACTTCCGAGCCTGGAGCGAGGTCCGCCGACGCAACGACGAGTGGCTGACGGTGTGGGAGCCGAGTCGACTCCCTCATCAGCCCGATCCGACCACCGACAAGTCGGCGTTCGCATCTCGATGCCTTCAACGCGATCGTGACCGTGCCACTGGCACCGCGTACCAGTTCGGGCTCTTCGTCGACCAGCGCATTGCCGGCGAAGTCAACTTGAATCACGTGATTCGTGGAGCGATGCAGTCGTGCACCGTCGGGTATTGGATCGACGAGTTGCACGCCGGCAACGGCTACACGGTCGAAGGCGTGGCGCTCGTGCTCCAGTTCGCGTTCGAGCAGCTCAACTTGCATCGCGTCGAGATCTGCATCGTCCCGCGCAATTTCCGCAGCCGCCGCATCGTCGAGAAGCTCGGCATCCGAGAAGAGGGCGTCGCCGAGCGATACCTCGAGATCAACGGCACGTGGGAAGACCACATTCGATACGGCATGACGAGTGAGGAGTGGCACGAACGCCGCACCGACATCGTCGCGACGTGGATCAACCCGCCGATTCGCTGACTCTCATCGCACCTCTGTCACCGTTGAGCCGTTGAACCCCGCTCACGCCCGTGGGAGAGTGGTGAGAGCGGGAGAAAGTGAACGGTGAGATGACAACGACGTCTTCGACGACCCACTACCAACTGAGCGACCGGTACACGGGGGACGTCGGCACGGTGTTCATGACCGGCATCCAGGCATTGGCCAGGCTGCCGATCGAACAACTACGCGCCGACCGAGCAGCCGGGCTCCACACCGCCGTGTTCGCATCCGGCTATCAGGGATCGCCGCTCAGCGGCCTCGACCAGGAGTTCGCCCGGGCGAGTCGGGCCGTTCCCGACGTTTCGTTCATCGTGGCGCCGAACGTCAACGAAGAACTCGGTGCCACCGCCGTGATGGGAAGCCAGCTGGCCAGCGAGCAACCCGACGCAACCCACGATGGCGTGTTGGGGATCTGGTACGGCAAAGCGCCCGGCCTCGATCGAGCAGGCGATGCGATTCGACACGGCGTGTACGCGGGCGCATCCCAGCACGGGGGCGCACTGGTCATCGTCGGCGACGACCCCGGCGCGAAGAGCTCGACGGTCCCGTCGAGCTCCGATCTCGGGCTGCTCGACCTACACCTTCCGCTGTTCTACCCGGGCGACGTCCAAGACGCCCTCGACCTCGGACGCCATGCGATTGCGATGAGTCGGTTGAGTGGCCTCTGGACGTCGCTCAAAATCGTTGCATCGGTCGCCGACGGATCGGGCACCGTCGATGTGTCGCCCAGCCGCCTCGAGATCGTCGTCCCTGACATGAACATCGATGGCGCACCGCCGGTGCACCGTCCCGACAGCCGTCTCCTTCCGCCGCACAACATGGCCATCGAGCGCGACATTCGCACCGTCCGCTTCGAGCGAGCGCGCCGCTATGCGGCGGCAAACGACATCAATCGGGTCACGGTCAACCCGTCCGACGCCTGGATCGGGATCGTGGCGTGCGGTGTGACGTACCACGAGACTCGAGAGGCGCTCCGGCGCCTCGGCCTCGACACCGACGAAGACGTCAGCAACGCCGGCATTCGCCTGATCGAGTACCGGCTGCCACTCCCCTTCGACAGCTCCCTCGTGAGCGCCTTCGCCGACGGACTGGACGAGATCTTTGTCATCGAGGAGAAGAATCCGACGCTCGAACTGTTCGTGAAAGACGCGCTCTACGGCGCTGCGACGCGGCCGACCGTCGTCGGAAAGCACGACGACGACGGCGCGACGCTGATACCCAACTACGGCGTCGTCGTGGCGGACGTGATCGAGCCGGCACTTCGTCGGCGACTCAGCGACCGCCTCGGCGAACGGCTGCGACCTCCTCCCCAGCCGCCACGCGAGCGCCACCTCATTCCGCTCACCGTCGAACGATCGCCGTACTTCTGCTCGGGGTGTCCGCACAATTGGGGCACCAAGGTGCCAGACGACGTACTGGTCGGCGCCGGCATCGGTTGTCACACCATGACGCTGCTCATGGATGACGACCAGGTCGGCACGACCGCCGGGCTGACGCAGATGGGTGGCGAAGGTGCGCAGTGGATCGGCATGTCGCCATTCGTCGACCGCAACCACTTCATCCAGAACCTCGGCGACGGCACCTTCTTCCACTCAGGACAATTGGCGATTCAAGCCGCGATCGCGGCAGGGGTGAACATCACCTACAAACTGCTCCACAACGGAACGGTGGCAATGACGGGAGGTCAAGACCCGGTCGGCCAACTCGGCGTCCCCGAGATCGCGAGCATTCTGATCGGGCACGGGGTCCGCCGCGTCCTCATCACGACCGACGACACCGACAAGTACCGAGGTCGATCGCTGCCACGCGACGACGCAGGCGACGTGCAGGTTTGGAATCGGGACCGCATCGTCGAGGCACAAGAACTCCTGGCCGAGGTCGAGGGGGTGACCGTGTTGATCCACGACCAAGCGTGCGCGGCGCAGTCGCGACGTCTTCGCAAACGCGGCCAGTCGCCAACACCAGCCCAACGCATCGTCATCAACCACCGCATCTGCGAAGCCTGCGGAGACTGCGGTGTCGTGAGCAACTGCCTGTCGGTACAGGCGATCGATACACCGCTCGGGGTGAAGACCACGATCGACCAAACGACCTGCAATCTCGACTACTCCTGCATCGGCGGCGACTGTCCGAGCTTCATGGTCGTCGAGCCCAGCGAGGCCGACACGCTCCGAACCGATCAGCGCGCACCGACCGACTTCGCCGTCCCGGTTCCGCGAGTCGCCACCGACCATGTCGACATCCGGATCGCCGGGATCGGTGGCACTGGAGTGGTGACGGCGGCTCAGGTCATCGCAACTGCGGCCATGCTCGACGGCTATGACAGCCGCGGCCTCGATCAGACCGGTCTTTCTCAGAAGGCCGGGCCGGTCGTCAGCGACCTGCGGCTTGCCACCGAGATGCCCCCGCACTCGAACCTGCTGGGTGAAGGAACGGCCGATGTGCTGCTCGGCTTCGATCTCCTCGTCGCGGCAAGCGATCGGACCCTGGCAACGTGCGAGGCGAACCACACGATCGTCGTGGGCTCGAGCACACCCACACCGACGGGGTCGATGATCGGGCACCCCGAACGCATCGCGCCGACGGTCTCGGAACTCCGTGACCGACTCGATCAAACGAGTCGAGCCGATGCGACGCGTCTCGTTGATGCGGGCCAACTGATGGAGTCGCTGCTCGGCAACGCCACCACCGCCAACGTCTTCGTCATCGGTGCCGCAGTGCAGTACGGCGCACTTCCGATCACTCCGGACTCCCTCGAGCAGGCACTCCGTCTCAACGGTGTCCACGTCGAGGCCAACCTCGATGCGTTCCGCTGGGGTCGCGCGTGGATCGAGTCACCCGAGATGGTGGAGGGAGCCGCCGCACAGCACCTCGCCCGAACCCCAACCGTCGAAGTCGATCCGCTACCTCGGGCGCTCGCGCACCGCGTGACCGACTTGCCGCTCTCGCGAGCGGACCGCGAGATCATCGAGATGCTGGCCGCCGATCTTGTCGGGTATCAGCATCGCGGCTACGCCCGCGACTTCCTCGACGTGGTCGCCCAGACGAACGACGTCGAGCGCAGCCTCACGTTGACGGTGGCACGCTCGCTACACAAGCTGATGGCGTACAAGGACGAGTACGAAGTGGCCCGGCTGCTCATCACCCCCGAGGCAACGGCGGCTGCCGAAGCAGTCGGCGGAGCCAATGCGAAGGTCGCGTGGAAGCTCCATCCACCGATGCTCAAAGCAATCGGTCGATCGTCCAAGATCGAGATCGACCAACGGGTCGGTCGACCTCTGATGGCAGCACTTGCACGGGGCAAGCGGCTGCGCGGCACACGGTTCGACCCGTTCGGACGGTCCGCAATGCGTCGTACGGAACGAGCGTTGGTCGCCGAGTATCGAAATCTGGTCGACGCCGAGTTGGCGCATGTTCGCGCAGGCGGCGACGTCGGCGAGGCCGACGAAGCGCTCGCGCTCCCGATGGCGATTCGTGGCTATGAGGATCTCAAGCTCGAGCGAATCGCTGCGTTCCGCGAGGCAGTCGAGCAGCGCAACGAGCAGCGGAACCTCTGAGGTCCGACGATCCGACGATCAGGCCCGAGACGCGAAACGCCACCGAGATCTGAGGGCACTCCTCAGTTCTCGGTGGCGTCGCTCACGTTCGTCGGATCAGATCAGAAGCCTGCAAAACCCGGATTCTCTCGGGCCATCTGGAGTGCTTCGATCTTCTGTTGCCGGAGCTGCGTCCTGCGCTTCCACATCTTGGTCTTCCAATGCCGCTTGGTGCGATTCCGCTTGGCCAGCTTGCTCTTGGCGACCTCGGCATCGTGATGATGCTCCGGCTTCCACGCCCGGCCCGGCTCGTGAATGTCTTCGGGATCCGTACCCGCTGACACGTGCTGAGCAACGTTTTGAAGCTCGACGTGGATTCGATGCCGTTCGCTGTGAGCGTGCGCTCGGCGCTCCTGTCTGGGGAGCATTGCCGGAACGTCGGAATCGCGGTGTCGCTGGCTCATTGGTGACCTCCTACTTTGCGGCGCACGAGGCGCCGCGGTGGTTTCGGTTGTTGTGAAAAGGACACTAGGTGGTCGCGTAGCGCCTGTCAGCGAAATTCTGTAACGATTGTGCGCGCTTTTCGGTGACTACCGTCACATTCATGGGCAGTTGTGCAGATTCTCGTGAACAGCATCGAAATCTGGCTGCCGCCGCATCAAGACCTTCCCGATTCCGGCCGATGATCGGATGTGGACTTCCCTCCCCCGCCTCTCGCTCCCGCGCCCAACGACGCTCCCCGTGCTGTGCAACCCGACGCACAGCCGATCGACGTACGCGCGCTCGCAGCGCAACTCGTTGCCTCGATCGACGCCGTCGTTGCCGGACATCACGACATCGCCGAGATCGCCATCGCCACGCTCTTCGCACGCGGCAACCTCTTGATCGAAGACATCCCCGGCGTCGGCAAGACGCTGCTCGCGCAAGTGATCGCACGCGCCGTCGGCGGGTCGTTCGGTCGGATCCAAGGAACTCCCGACCTGCTCCCTGGTGACGTGACCGGCTCAATGATGCCGATCACCGATCCCGTCAATGGCACTCGCCTCGAATTCCGCCCCGGCCCCGTCTTCGCCAACGTCGTCGTGTTCGACGAACTCAACCGCGCAACACCGCGCACACAATCTGCGCTCCTCGAAGCAGCGGAAGAATCCACCGTGACTGTCGACGGGACGACGCACCGCCTGCCGACTCCCAACATGGTCGTCGCCACCCAGAATCCGATCGAGATCGCCGGCACCTACGGACTCGGTGAAGGCTCGCTCGACCGCTTCAGCGCCGTGGTCACCCCCGGACGCGCAGCTCCCGAATTCGAACTCGACGTTCTCACCGGCCGGCGAGGTCGCTCGATGCTCAACGCCATCGAGGCGATCACGACTCCGGCGGTCATCGCCAGAACTCAGGATGAAGTCGCAGCGATCTACGTCGCCGACGCGGTCGGTGCCTACGTCGTCGACATCCTCGGTGCGACGCGTCGCCACCCGAACATCAGACTGGGTGCGTCGACTCGTGCGGGAGTGTCACTGATCTCCCTGGCCCGAGCGCGAGCTGCGATGGAGGGACGGACCTACGTCGTCCCCGACGACATCGCTGGGCTCGCCGTGGCATCGCTCGGTCACCGAGTGCTCGTCGCCGACAGCAACGGATCCACGACCGCCGGACGCGACCTCGTCGCCGAGTGCGTTGCGTCCGTCGCAGCACCAACTGCGTGAGCTCCCGATCACATCCCGTCGCCATCGCTCCCGGTGGGCTGGCACTCATCGGCGCGTGGCTCGTCGGCCTTGCGATCGTTCGATTGACGGGTGCCGCTGCAGTCTTGCTGTTTCTGGTCGCCGCGCTCATCGCGATGGCCGGGTCAGTCGTCTCGGGATGGTTGCGGCTCCGGTCCGTGAACGTCACGACGTTCTCGCTGCCGCCCACCGCCACAGCAGGCGACTCCGTGGACATCGTCAGCGAGCACATCGATCAACGCCGCTCCTCCGCGCCGGTTGACCTGGTCGCGTTCGATACGTCGTGGGCACTCAGCGATGTCGGCATGACGTCGGCCTCGGTCGTCATCGCCGATCCGGGAATCTTGTCGTCGGTCGACTACTCACTCGAAACGGCTGGAGCCGCCGGGCTCGTACGTTGGCGTCGACGCGGGTCCGCCCCCGTTTCGGACGTCCACGTCGCACCGGTCGCTGCTGGCCCGGTACTCCACGTCGAACACGCCGCGTCGAGCGACGACGGATCCACCGCGCACGGCGCGGGTCCCAAAACGGGCGAACTCGACGGTGCGCGACCGTGGCGGCCCGGCGAAGGGGAACAGGCAATCCATTGGCCCTCAACGCTGCGTACGGGAGAGATCATCGCCCACGAGCGCACTGCGGCGAGCGAGGCGCAATGGTCCGTCTCTGTCGAGTCCGACCCTGCTCGCTTGCGGTGGACGCTCGAAGAAGGACGCCGACGCGGTCACCGCGTCATCGTCACCGATGACTCAGCAACGGAGTCGGCCGGCAACGTCGTGCGTACCGCAGATGATTCGCTGAAGTGGTCAGCTATCGCCGCCGACCGCCGGGGAATCGACAGCACCGGCGAGGCAGCACCTAAGCCGACGCCATGGTGGCGGCGCTCGATCTCACTGGTCCACAAGCCGCTGCTCCCGGCGCCTGTCCCCACGCATGCCCGACTGCTCACCTCGGCGGCGGCGCTCATCGCGTTGTGGATGCTGCTCGGAGCTCTGGGCGGATCGTTGTCACAACGGGCGCTCGCAACCGGCGGCGTTGCCGTGTCGACGGCCTTGTCCCTGCGTATCTCGAAAGGAGCGAGACCAACCTGGACGCGGATTCTCGTGGCGGTCGTCGCTGTCGCCGCGCTCGCTCGAATCGCTGTTCAAGCGTCCGGCATCGGCGGGCTCCTCGCGGCGCTGCGCGGCCCGATGCCCGACCTCTTGATGCTGCTCGTGGTCCTTCACGGCGCAGAGATCGCCGACCGGCGCACCACCCGCGTGCATCTCGCTGTCACCGGTGTCATCGTCGCCTACGCCGCCGGGCTACGTATCGACGGTCGCGTCGGTTGGTGGATGCTCGCCTGGGGCGTGGTCACCGTCGCAGCATTCTGCCAACTCGACACCACCAAGCTCGGCGAGCTCCGCCGAGGTGTTGCTGCTCGAATCGGCGCCTGGAGTGCTGTCGGCGCCATGAGCACACTCGCGCTGGCTGCCTTCGTTCCGGTTCCCGACGGTCCGGCGAGCCTCGGGCTGCCCGCCCTGTCCAACAACGATGCGCCCGAGGCTCCCGATGGCTCCCTCGTCGGCCCCGACGGCAACCCGTCGCCACCGAGCTCAACCGGCGACCCATCCCGCGGTGCGCTCGGCGAAGTCGGCGGCTACACCGGATTCTCCGACACGCTCGACACGTCTGTGCGCGGTGATCTCGGTGACGAGATCGTCATGCGGGTCCGCGCTCCGGAGCCAGCGTTCTGGCGCGGCCAGATCTTCACCGAGTTCGACGGCCGCGTGTGGCGCGTGTCCGATGTCGAAGGCGCACCGATCGAGGGCCCAGAGATCGCCATCGCGCCGACGGTGGGCGACCTCCCTCTCGCACCGACACCGACGGAGGAGTTCGTGCAGACGTATCACGTCGAAGCCCAACTGCCGAATGTCGTGTTCGGCGCGGGCCGACCCGAAACGATCATCTTCGACGGCACCGTCTTCCCCCGACCCGACGGCGCTATTCGAGCAGACCGGACCTTGGACCCCGGAACCGTCTACTCGGTCGTATCGCAGCGTGTACCGGTCACCCCAACGTCGCTACGTGACCAGGGCGATCTCGGCGAACGCTTCGCGCCGTTCGCCGATCGGTTCCAAGTTGCCCAGTTCCTCGCCATTCCGCCGTCGACGAGCCAAGCCACCCTCGACCTCGCAGCGCAGCTCCGCGTCGAGGGATCGACGTACGACACGATCCGTGCGTACGAGAGCTGGATGGCCCGGAACACCGAGTACGACCTCAATGCGCCCGTGCCCGACGGCGATGCGGTCGACGACTTCCTGTTCGACTCGCAGCGCGGATTCTGTGAGCAGATCGCGTCGTCGCTCGTCGTCATGCTCCGCTCCCAAGGCGTCCCAGCCCGCCTCGCCACGGGATACATCCCGGGCTCGCGCAACCAGATCTCCGGCGTATTCGAAGTACGTGCCAGCGATGCACACGCGTGGGTCGAAGTGTGGTTTCCCGACAGCGGTTGGGAGGCGTTCGACCCCACTGCCTCGGTCCCGCTCAGCGGCGAGTCCGAGCGAAGCACGGTCGGCGCAGATGCCACGTCCGCCGTCATCAGCGGCATCGCCTCGCGACCGGTCGAACTCGGCCTGGTCGTCCTGGGCGGTCTCGCTGCGATGGCGGCAATGCGGGGACTACTCGAGTGGAAGCGCCGCCGCGACCGCGGCCCGTGGGGGTTGTTGACCGATCGCTTCCTCGCACTGGATCCGCTGACCTCGACCGCTCCCCGCGCCGCCGCCGTCATCGCGGGCACGATCGATACAGCCGAGAGCAAGGTTCGCGACCCACACGAGGTCGCTGAGCTGCTCGATCGCGTGGCGTTCGACCCCTCCTTCACGCCGAGTGCCGACGACCAGCGCGCAGTCGCCACCGACATCGCTGCGTACGAACGCGCAGTGAAACAGGCTGACCGAGAGCGCGTCAGCGTGAGCTGAAGCTCTCGGACTTCTTGAAGCTCTAGGACTTCTTCGTGATCTTGGCCTGCAGTGCGGCGATCCGCTCGGCGAACCACGGCTGACGCGTGCTCCACAACTGCGGTTCGAGTTCGCGGGCGACGGCGTCGGGATGATTGTCGACATCGGCCATTGCGTGAATCGTGGCTTTGGTGGTGATCGCAAGCTCGCGGGGCGCTGAGGCAGCCCCTGCCGCGAACTCGTGTGCGACCTGAGCGAGGTCGTCGCGCGGCACCGACTTGTATGCGAGACCGACACGCTCGCATTCCTTGCCGCCGAGCACCTGGCCGAACACAACCGCGGCCATCGCCGTCTGCGGGCCGGCGATGCGTCGCAACATCCACGTGTGCCCACCGCCGGGGTGGATTCCGAGCTGCAGGAATCGCGTGTCGATGCGTGCCTCGTCGGCGATGATCCGGACATCGCACCCGAGCGCCAAGTTCGCTCCAGCACCAACGGCAGCCCCGTTCACCGCGGCCAATGTCGGGAGCGGGCTGCGAGCAATCCGCAGGAACCCCTCGTAGATGTTGCCCAGGCTCTCGCCCGTGGCCTCGGCGAGGTTGCCGAGGTTGGCGCCCGCGCAGAATGCTGGCGCCGCGCCGGTCACGACCAACGCACCGACCTCGTCGTTCGCTTCGAACGCATCCATCGCCGCGACGATTTCGGCCACCATCGGTGCAGTGAGCGTGTTCCGCTCGTCAGGGTTGTTGAGGGTGAGCGTCGCGACGCCGTCGCTGATTTCCGTGAGCACGAGTGACATGCCCTCGATCATGCCAGGAGCGTCGGTGCATCACCGCACCACACACCGAAACGGTTGACACCAACCACGACACATCGAAGTACATTTCCGGGCGCATGCTCGACCACGTCTTCACCGATGCGATCAGCGCCCTCCGCGACGCCTTCGAAGCGGCGTACCTCGAGCGCCAGCCGTTCGAAGAACACTTCCAGTCCGACGTCCTCCTCGGCGACCTCACGTGGGAAACCAGCTACGGGCTCCCGGGCGAAGGTGAGCCGCCGCGCATCGTTGCGCACATCACGTTCTCCTGGCCCGCGTGGAGCCAGGCGGCTTACCGACGCTGGTACGTCGACGACGTGCTCGAACGCCAGCCAGCGATCGAAATCGAGATCGTGCTGCGGGTGCAGCAGCTCGCCGAACCGGTGGACGCCGACGACATCTACGCAGTCGTCCCCGAACACAGCGCGACGGTCGGTAGCGACCGGCTCGAGCGCGCCGGGCTGACCACCGAAGTCGCACACCCAGACCCGAGCGACCCACTCGACCTCGTCGACGAGCATGCGGTCGAGGTCACCTACGAAGGGCTGTACGAACTCGACGAAGAATCGGTCGCCGACGGCCGGAGCACACAGCTCGACGAGCACTTCGGAGCGTTGGGTGGTTGGGTCGCTGCCACCTTGGTCAAGCTCGGCGATCTTCGGCTGAATTTCCGCGAACCCGACTGACGTCGACCATCATGGTCGGATGGCCGACTCGAACGTTTTGCTCCTCGACGTATCGGACCGCGTCGCGACGATCACGCTGAACCGTCCATCGGCACGAAACGCTCTGTCGAGCGAACTCCTGCATGAGATGACCGCTGCCTTTCGAGCGGCGGAGTCAAGCGACGACGTCGATGTGATCATCCTCACGGGCGCCGATCCGGCGTTCTGTGCCGGACTCGATCTCAAAGAACTGGGTAGCACCGGCGGAAACCTGGACGGAGTGTCAGACCGGGTGCGTGGCCCGTTCCCCAAGTTGACCAAGCCGGTGATCGGGGCGATCAACGGCGTCGCTGTGACTGGCGGATTCGAGCTGGCGCTGAACTGCGACTTCCTGATCGCGAGTGAACACGCCAAGTTCGGCGACACACACGCCCGGGTCGGCGTCATGCCGGGCTGGGGTCTCACCGTGCTGTTGCCGCAGGCGATCGGCGTGCGCCGAGCGCGTGAGATGAGCTTCACCGGCAACTTCATGGACGCCGCCGAAGCACTCCGCTGCGGGTTGGTCAACCACGTCGTCGCTCACGACGACCTGATGCCATTCACGCGCGGCCTCGCCGCCGACATCATCGGCAACGAACAAGACGGCGTGCGCCAGATCCGCGAAACCTACGCAGCGATCGCGACCAACGACGACCACTGGGAGACCGAGGCCCGCGACGGCCGAGCGTGGCGCCGCAACATGTTCGACCCCGGCAAGGTCGCCGCACGTCGCCAGCAAATCCAGGCTCGCGGGCAAACCCAATAGCGGGCGGGAAGCAGGAGCGTTCCGGCGAGCCTACGCCTCAGCGCTGGTCGGTCAGGTTGCAGCGAGCCAGGCTGAGTGGAAGGCCGCAAGCTTGTCGGGATTGCGCACTGCAAAGCTGCCGGTGAGCTTGCCGTCGACCCAGTTCGCCACGTGCAACATGTCGGGCTCGCCATCCACCGTGACGTACAACGCGTCTTGTCCGTTCGCTCGAACGTGGTGAAACTCGCCTCCGTCGGTGACCCGCTTCGCCAACCCGAGGAAGAGCCGCGCCACACGATGGCGACCAACCACGGGATGGCGAGCGGCGCGACGGTTCACTCCGCCGTCAGACACATGCACGACGTCGTCGGCGAGGTACGACTCGAGAGTTTCGACATCTCCGTTCATCGCCGCAGCGAGCACCAACATGGTCAGCGCCTCGGCATCGGACGGATCCGGCACGAACCGCGGTCGGCCCGCCTCCACGTGGTCTCGCGCACGTTTCGCCAGTTGGCGCGTCGCTGCATCGGATCGTTCGACGATGCGCGCAACCTCGCCGAGGGGGTACGCGAACACGTCGTGGAGCAAGAACACTGCGCGTTCGAGCGGTGAGAGCCGCTCGAGCACCGCGAGGAAACCGAGCGACAACGACTCACTCAACAGCAGCGATTCGACTGGGTCATCGATGGCGACATCCTCCGAACGGACCGGAGCGGCCAACCACGGACCGACATAGGTCTCGCGAGTGTGTTGCGCCGAGCGAAGCCGGTCGATCGCGAGCCGCGTCGCGACGGTGGTCAGCCAGCCCGCCGGGTTCGAGATCGCTGCGTGGTCGGCGCTCGACCAGCGGAGCCACGCATCTTGAACGACGTCGTCAGCGTCATCGGGGGTCCCCAGCATTCGGTAGGCGATCGAGCGCAGGCGCTGACGCTCGGACTCGAACACAGCGAGCTGTTCGTCTTCGCCCATCAGCGCCACTGTGCCATCGCAGCGGTCGCCGCGCCGTATGCGCTCGCAAACGACGCGTCGGCCAAGTGACCTTCACTGCCCACCCAGTCTCCTGCGAGAAACACGTTGCCGAAGCCCGTGTCGGTCACGCTCGGCCGACCTCTGAAACCGCCGTTGGCAGCCGTGCTGATCGCGGTCACAGTGGTCATGCGATGCAACCGCCGCGACTCGACGATGTCACGCGCTCCGGCGAGCTCGGCGAATGCGCTGAGGGCGTCACCGTCCGGCTCGTCGTCCGCGCCGAGGTACTGCACTGCGGCTGCGTAATGCTTGCCCGGCGGGGCAAGTTGCGCCACCGCCGAGTGATTCGAGAAGTAGAACGGCACGTCACCGCCGAGCACGAAGTTCTGTTCTGGTTTCGTCGCAAGACCGAGGTCGAGACAGCTGGCGACTGCGGGAGGACCAACGTCGAAGGTCGCGCCGAGGAGCTGTGCTGCGCTGTCCGGGCTGCCGGTCGCGAGGATCACGGCGCGAGCGTGCGGAAGCTCGGCGATCGTCTCACCGGTCACGAGGTCGACACCAGGAGTGGCCCGCAGTTGGTCGACGAGCGACTGCCACCCATGGTCGAGGTACAGGACCCCTTTGTCGAGTGCCATCTGGAGTTGGGATACCGCGACCTCGGCACTCAGCACAGCAGGTTCGTTGACATAGGTGGCCAACCGAACGAGTGCGTGGAGCATGTCTGCTTCACGGTCGCCGTTCACGCACTGTCCGATCCAGTCGGTGACGCTGGTGCCAGCCAACGTCGCCGGATCGATCTTGGGCAGTCGGGCGAGCAGTTTGCCGATGGCCAGCTTCCCTTTGGCCGAGAGAGCGCCGGTCCGCATGAGCGACACGGGACCGGCGGGAGCCACCTCCAGGGTGTTGTTGAACGCGAACTTGCCGTTCACAGCGGGTTGACCCCCGCTGATCTTCACGCCGAGTTGTCGCAGGATGCGCTCGCCGGCGCCACCCAAGTACAAGGCATGCGGGCCGCGGTTGAACGTGAACCCGCCGTGTGTCGAACTTCTGGCCTGGCCGCCGAGTGTCGAGCGGGACTCGAAGACGGTGACGGACTTACCCGCCTGTGCAACGAGGGCGGCAGCTGCGAGACCCGCCAGCCCCCCGCCGATCACAACAACGTCGGAGTCAACAATCTTGGTCATGCTCTCTTGACGGGCGGCCGGACCAAAATGTGACATCGCTGAAGGTGAGCCAGCTACAAATTGGCACCCATGTCACGCAACGCGTCCTGCACGGCGACGGCGATGTCGAGCGCCAAGATCTCGGCGCCGTTCGCGTTGAGGTGGAACCCATCGGCCGCGCGCACGTCTTTGCCGACACCGTCGCGGGGGTCGATCACGAAGTCGGCCCAGTTGCCGTTGCGGCCCGAGAAGCGCGCCCACGTGTCGATGAAGACCACGTCGGGACGTGCGGCTGCGGCGGCTTTGGCCGCCTGATCCTGCAACGCGAGCCGGGCGGTGACGTCGGGGTTGTCGTCGTTGGGGATCCCGACCCAGATGACGGCACGGTCGTTTTCGAGCAGGAGGTCCATCACGTCGCCGGCGCGCCGTTCGTACTCCTCGAGCCACTCGGTCTGATTCGACACCGGGTCGCCGATGATGAAGTCGATGTCACCGTTTGCTCGCCGTTCGGGCAACGACAGCCCTTGCGAGTCGTTGCCACCGAAGGTGACCACCACGATGTCGGGGTCGGCTTCGGGGAGCGCTGCAGCCAACTCGACCGGCCAGTTGTAGAAGTCGGGTCGGGCCAGCCCCGACGACACCTTGTAGTTCAATTCGGTGTCGACGATCAGCAGCCCGTCGAGCAGCGTTTCGAGGTACGGGCCGAATGTGCCTGCGTCGGAGTCGCCCACGATGTACACGCTTGCCGGGTTGTTCGAGGTCGGCGGACCGGTGGTTTCGGGTTGGGCCTCGGTGGTCGTTGGCGCATCGGTCTCCACGACCTCGGTGGTCGGCTCGGTCTCGGGCGTGACGTCGGGTTGCGTCTCGGTCACGCCTGGCGCGGCCGGCTCGCTGCCCGCAGCCACTTCTTCGGTGCGCAGCACGTCGTCGTCACCGCCGATGAACGCTCCTACGGCGATGACTGCGCAGTAGAGCACGAGCGCGACGACGCCGAGCGCCCCGAGACGGCGGAGGAAATAGTTCGGCTTCGAGGCAGGCCGGGGCGCCGAAGAGCCACGAGACGAGTTCGACGACGTGCCCACGCTTCTACGATACGAGATTGCTCCCGCTGTCAGGGAGCATCCGACGCGGCGAGTGCCGCACGTCTCACGGCGAGCGGGGCGAAGCCCGCGTCGATGCCGTTGTGCACCAGCTGCGCGACCTCGTGGCTGGTCAGCGCAAACGTGTCGACGAGCGCCGCCATTTCGGACGCGGGCATCACGTCGCTCATCAGGCGGTTGTCGGTGTTGACGCTGACGTTGAATCCGGCGCGCAGCATCGGCACGATCGGATGGCTCGCAAGATCGGGAACGGCACCGATTTGCACGTGGCACGTCGGCGCCATCTCCAGCGGAATCTGTCGATCCAGCACATGTGACGCAAGGCGCCCCATCGACGTGATCTGACCGTCGCTGATCTCCATATCGGCAATGAGACGAACGCCGTGACCGATGCGGTGTGCCCCGTGCGCCAAAGCGTCGGAAATCAATTCGAGATCGGGTGGCTCGGACGCGTGCAGCGTGATGTTGAGGTGGCGTGCTCGGGCGAATTCGAGCGCGTCGGCGTGCAGCGACGGCGGCCACCCCGTTTCGGCACCCGCAAGATCGAAACCGAGCACCTTGTCGTCGTGCTCACGTGCGCTGTCGACCAATTGCGCGATCTCCATCGACCGCTGTTCGGTGCGCATCGCACACAGGATCGCGCCGACGTGAATGGTCGAACCGTCGACGGCCGCTGCGTCCTCCCCCGCGCGCATCCCCGACGTGACGGCGGCCACGACCGCCTCGAGCGACAGCCCACGGTCCTGATGTAGCTCCGGAGCGAACCGGATCTCGGCGTACACCACGCCATCGGAGGCGAGGTCGAGTACCGCTTCGCGTGCCACCCGGGCGAGGTGCTCTTCGGTTTGCATCACCGCGAGCGTGTGCTCGAACGTGGCGAGATATTGCAATAGGTCGCCCGACTCGGCGCCGGCCTTGAACCAGGCCGCCAGAGCCGCCGGATCGGTCGTCGGCAGCTGCCACCCGATCGAATCGGCGAGGTCGAGCACCGTGCTGACGCGCAGCCCGCCGTCGAGATGGTCGTGGAGGAGCGAGAGACCAGGCATCGGGGCGCGCGCGTCCGCGGTCAATGCTCCTCGCCGGATCTGAACGGCCGGCCGTTGTACGCCGGCGGTCGCAATCGTTGGGCTGACGTCGCGAGCACGATCAGCGTGAGCACGAACGGCACCGACTTCGTGAGCGGGTCGGGTACCTCGTCGATCGTGACGAAGCCGATCAGCGCGATCGCGGCGATCACGCCGAGCACGATGGCCGACTTCATGGTCCGCCGGATCACGGCACGAGCTGCGGCGAGCCCGGCGATGATCGCGAAGAGCAAGAACAGCTTCGGCACGGCTTTCGACCCGACGAGCTGCAGCGCTTCGCCGAAGCCGAACAACGCGGAACCGCCGAGCACTCCCGAGGGCCGCCAGTTGCCGAAGATCGCCGTGGCGAGTCCGATGAATCCGCGACTCTGCGTTTGACCCTGTCGGTAGAACGACGTTGCGACAATGGCGAGGAAGCCGCCTCCGAGGCCGGCGAGACCACCGCTGATCGCCATTGCCCAGTAGCGGATCGGAGCGATCTTCACGCCGAGCGACTCTGCCGCGTGCGGTTGTTCACCCGACGCACGCACTCGGAGACCAAACTTCGTGCGCCAGAGAATCCAGGCGCTCAGCGGCACGAGCAGCAACGCCACAATCGAGAGGAACGACACGTCGACGGTGAGTCCGCGCAGAATGCCAGCAGCATCGGAGATCAGGAACCAGCCGCGTTTTTCGAGGTTGCCGAGCGCATCGGCCGTTCCACCGCCTCCCGACAGGAACGGCAGACTGGCCTTTCCGATCGCCGAGCTCTGCTGCGGCGACTGCGTGATACCGCCACCCTGTTCTCCGATGAAGAGCAACTCCGACAGGTACTTCATCGAACCGAACGCCAAGATGTTGATCGCGACCCCGGAGATCACGTGGTCGACGTCGAACCGAGTGACCACCGTGCAGTGGATCAGTCCACCGATCATGCCGCCGACGATGGCGAAGATCACGCCGACGTACGCACCCCACTGCCACGCCGCCCAGCCTCCGAACCACGTGCCGAGGATCATCATTCCCTCGATACCGATGTTGACGATGCCGACGCGATCAGCCCAGAGCGCCGACAGACCGGCGAGCAAGATCGGAATCGCCGCACGCAACGCTGCGCCTACGGTGACCGACGACGTGAGCGCACTCGCATCGGTGGCAAGTCGAACCACCGACAGCAGCACGAACAGCAGGATCGCGACCCCTACGGCCCGCTGCGCACCCTTGCTTTGACGTGCCCATCCGCCACGGGCAGGCACCACCTGCTTGACGAACGACTGGGTCATACTCATGCTGCCACCTCGCCGCGAAGACGGGCCGCTGCACGCTCAGTCGTTCGTTTGTTGTACCAGCGACTGACCACGCTGTTCACGATCACGACCGAGAGCAACGTGATGCCTTGGATCACGAGGACGATCGACCGAGGGATGTCGTCGAGTTGCA
>CALICC010000316.1 GCA_938049325.1 uncultured Ilumatobacter sp.
GGCCACCTCGGCGAACAACGACGCTCAGGGTGCCGAGGTGCGCGGCGTCCTCGAGTTCGAAGGTGACTGCTTGTATCTCTCGGTCGCGGATCTCGGTGAGCGGTATCCGGTTGTGTGGCCGGCGGAGACGGAGTGGAATGCCGCCGATCAGCGTGTGGTGCTGCCCGCCGGGCAGGAACTCGCTCTGGGTGACGCGGTGGTGGGAAGTGGTGGCTATGTCTACGCCACCGGCATTGCAAGGATCCTCGGTGCTGATGCCGCCGAATTCGCTCAGCGCTGTGTTGACAACACGTACGGTGAGATCGCGGTGGTCAACAACCACGCATCCGCCATCGCAGCGGTGTGACCGGCCCGTTCGGGTGCTGCCAATCGACCAAATTTCGTCGTTGGCACTCTCGTAGCTCGGTTGCCAACCGGCGTCGCGAGCCTTAGTCTTGGCACTCGGTTCCGGGGAGTGCCAGCACCTCCGGTTCGCAGTATCCGCAACACCGTGATTGCCACTGGAGGCATGCAATATGAATCTGAAGCCACTCGATGACCGCATCGTGGTCCGGCCAGCAGAGGCCGAGACGCAGACCGCTTCCGGTCTCGTCATCCCCGATACGGCGAAGGAAAAGCCGCAGCAGGGTGAAGTCCTCGCTGTTGGACCGGGCAAGCGCTCGGACAGCACCGGCGAGCTGATCGAAGTCGGAATCAACGTCGGCGACACCGTCCTGTACAGCAAGTACGGCGGCACCGAGATCACCTCCGACGGAGAAGACCTCCTCGTCCTGAACAGCCGTGACGTTCTCGCCATCGTCGGCTGAACGCCACAGAACCCAACGCTGAAACCACCCACAGATCGCTAGGAGAAAACGAAACATGGCAAAGATTCTGAAGTTTGACGACGAGGCGCGTCGCGCACTCGAAGCCGGTGTCAACAAGCTCGCTGACGCCGTCAAGACCACCATCGGCCCGAAGGGTCGCAACGTCGTGCTCGACAAGAAGTTCGGCGCACCGACCATCACCAACGACGGTGTGTCGATCGCCAAGGAGATCGAGCTCGACGACGTCTTCGAAAACATGGGCGCTCAGCTCGTGAAGGAAGTCGCCACCAAGACCGACGACATCGCCGGTGACGGCACCACGACCGCCACCGTCCTCGCACAGGCGATGATCCAGGCTGGCATGAAGAACGTCGCTGCCGGCGCCAACCCGATGGCGATCAAGAAGGGCATCGAAGCTGCGGTTGCTGCTGCTGTCGAGTCCATCGGTGCGCAGTCGAAGGACGTCGACGACAAGTCCGACATCGCTTCGGTCGCCACCATCTCGGCCGCTGACGCCAGCGTCGGCGAAGTCATCGCCGATGCGATCGACAAGGTCGGCAAGGACGGCGTGGTCACGGTCGAGGAGTCGAACACGTTCGGCACCGAGCTCGACTTCACCGAAGGTATGCAGTTCGACAAGGGCTACCTGTCGCCGTACTTCGTCACCGACACCGAGCGCCAGGAAGTCGTCCTCGACGACGCCTACATCCTGCTCAACAGCGCCAAGATCTCGACCGTCCAGACGATGCTCCCGACCCTCGAGGCCGTGATGCAGACCGGCAAGCCGCTCGTCATCATCGCTGAAGACATCGAAGGCGAAGCACTCGCCACCCTCGTGGTGAACAAGATCCGCGGCACGTTCAACGCTGCTGCCGTCAAGGCTCCTGGCTTCGGCGACCGTCGCAAGGCGATGCTGCAGGACATGGCAACCCTCACCGGTGGCCAGGTCATCAGCGAAGAAGTCGGCCTCAAGCTCGACAACGTCACGCTCGACCTGCTCGGCACCGCCAAGCGCGTCGTGATCACCAAGGACAACACCACCATCGTCGATGGCGGCGGCACCTCCGAGGACATCGACGGCCGCGTCAACCAGATCAAGGCCGAAATCGAGAACACCGACTCCGACTGGGATCGTGAGAAGCTCCAGGAGCGCCTCGCGAAGCTGGCCGGCGGCGTTGCGCTGATCAAGGTCGGCGCCGCCACCGAGGTGGAGCTCAAAGAGAAGAAGCACCGCATCGAAGACGCCGTGTCGTCGGTGCGTGCGGCCATCGAAGAGGGAGTTGTCGCCGGTGGCGGCACCGCCCTCATCCGTGCCCGCGGCGCAGTGCAGAAGGTCGTCGAGTCGCTCGAAGGCGACGAGAAGACCGGTGCCAAGACCGTCTGGGAAGCACTCACCGCTCCCGGCCGCAACATCGCAAACAACGCTGGGCTCGAAGGCTCGGTCGTCGTGCGTGAAGTCGAAGGCGCCGAAGGTTCGATGGGCATGAACGCCGCAACCGGCGAGATGCAGGATCTGCTCGCTGCAGGCATCATCGACCCCGCCAAGGTGACCCGTGCGGGTCTCCAGAACGCGGCATCGATCGCCGCGATGCTCCTCACCACCGAGGTGCTCGTTGCCGACGAGCCCGAGCCCGCTGCCGGTGGCGGCGGCGATCCCATGGGCGGCATGGGCGGCATGGGCGGCATGATGTGAGAATCTGCTGAGGCTTCGCCTCAGTCTGATTTCGCAACTCGCGCAATCTGATCGGAGCCCCGAGGGAAACCTCGGGGCTCCGTCGCGTCTGGGCGGCTAGGGCTCGGAGACCACGGGAGTGGAGAAGGTTCCGGCTGGGGCGCTGAGGAGATGATCCGCGATGAGGTTGGCGGTCGGGCCACCGGCCGCGGAGTTCGTGATGCAGATCGCTTCGTCCGTGCCGACTTCGGAGATTGCGACGTTGGGGTCGACCGTGCCGACGTCATAGTTCACGTTCGCGGTCGAGCCGGCCTCGATATCGGAGGAATGCAATGTGGCAAACCCGCGCGCTGAGGCGTTTGTCACGAGGAGGTTCGCAACGACGAAGGAACCCGCCGCAGCGCCGTCGATGTCGAGGCAGCGGGTTTCGCCGGGTTGGATGGTGGTGCCGCCGAGTTCGATTCCGGGGCGGGTGTCCGCGATGCGTGTGGCGCCGGCTGCGGTGGGTGTGGTGAAGGTGCTTGCCGGGGCGTTCAGGAGTTGGTCGATGATGACATTGACGGTGGGGTTGCCGTCTTGGGCGTTGGTGTAGCAGATGTTGCCGTCGTCGCCGACTTTGGTGATGGCGATGTTGGGGTCGATGGTTCCGATGCTGTAGTTGACGTTGGAGGTGTTGCCGGCTGATTCGTTGGATGAGTGGATGGTGCCGAACCCGCGGGCGGAGGCGTTGAGGGGTGTGACGTTGAGGACGACGAATTCTCCGGGGGTGGTGTCGATGGTCGGGACGCAGCGGGTTTCGCCGGGTTGGATGGTGGTGCCGCCGAGTTCGATTCCGGGGCGGGTGTCTGCAATGCGTTGCGCAGCCCGGGCCGGTGCGCGAAGGGTTGCCTGAAGCAAGATGCGTGAGGACGCGCTGTCGAACGTTGTGAACGTGATGGTGCTTCCATCGCTCGAGACCACGAAGGTTTCGACGCTGTTCGTGGATGGCTCGCCGTCCTCCAACGAGACTTGCACGGGAGCGGCCTGACCTCCCCACGCGAACAGCTGGGGAGCAGCTCCAGAATCTCCAGTGGGCGCGTCAGCCAAGAACACCACAATGCCATCGTTGGTGAGTGCGTAAGCGTCGATGTCATTGACCGGGCGAGGCAGACTTCTGACCGCTCCACCGGCCAGGTTTTGGACTTTCAGTGTGCCGAGCTCGACGAACGCCACGTGACTGAGGTCAGGGCTCGTAGTCCAAGGGGCGGCGAAGGCATCGTGAGCATCGGGCCGATCGACAGTGATGCGCGTGTCGTCGGTGCGGTTCCAGCGGACGAAGCGGCTGGGCTGGCCGCCGGCGCAGCAGTACTCGTAGTAGGTGATCTCGGTGCCATCGGGAGATACCTCGAGGATCTGGGAATTCGTTTCGATTTCCGAGATGCCGCTGTTGGTCGGCGTGAGGAGCCTTCCAGCGGAGACGTCGTACACGAAACCAGCCACGCGGCCGATGGCGCCGTTGGATGCCTGCAATCCCACGATGTCGCCGTCGTCGCTCGCCACGATGTTGCGAAGGCCGCCACCGGTCGCTTCGAACCAGCCGGTCGAGTCGTGCGGGTCGAACGTTGTTGACGCGCTCGTGACGGTGTCGAAGCGTTCGACCTGGTAGTCGTTCGTCACGTCGTAGGTGAAGCGTCCGTTGCTTGACATGTTGGTGTGCTGGGGGCTTGGGGTCGCGATGGTGGCTAGCGAGACAGTGTCGACGACGACAGCGTCGCCCGTTGTCTGACTGAGTGAGATCCGCTCGCCATTGAATGATGTGGTCTGCAGGCCGAACAGCGAAACGTCCTCGTCGATGACGACAACGCTGAGTGGATACGATTCTGGCTGCGCCGCGAACACAGCTGAGGTGGCGTTGCCGAGCGACGTGAGACCTGCTGTGGTGAGGCCACCTACGGCAGCGAGTGCGAGAACCGAGCGAACGCAGAGGCGAGACATTGGCCGAACATAGTGTCGAACCTCACTCGCTCGTGTGTCGTGAGCCCCGTCCTTCCACATGTCCGCGTCACTTCTCTGGGTGTTTGTGACCCTTCAGGGTGCGCGAACACCCAGAGAACGGTTTGGGAGTGCGACGTAGCGGGGCAACCCCGATGCCCGCCTCGTCGATACGATCGGGATCCATGGAGTGGGAATCGACTCGGGCGATGCGGCCGTTCTGGATGCATCAGATCGTCGAGTACATCATCGGCGCCGTGTTCATCTCCACAGGCTTCGCAAGTCCGACCCCGGTGGTGCCGGCGGTTATCGGTGCGATCGTGATGCTGAACGCAGCGATCGCCGACGGGCCGGGAGGCGCGTTCAATCTTGTGCACCGTCGCGTTCATCGCCTGCTCGATCTCGTCGTGCTCGCTCTTGTGGTGGTCGTGTGCGTGCAGCCGGTGATCGAGGTCGACTCGTCGACACGCTTGTTGATGGCGCTGCTCGGATTCGTCATGGGCTTCGTGTGGTGGAACACCGATTTCGCCACCAAATCGGAGCGCAAGAAGCGGCGCGTCAAGACCGCCGGACCCTCGGCAGACGAAGTCGGCAAGACCGCGGGCAAGACCGCGGCGGAGGGCTACCTCGCCGCGAAGCGGTTGAAGAAGGCCATGATCGACGATCGTCGTGACGACTCGTCGTCGACGTGACGCGGAGCGCAACGCGGCGAACGAACGCGCCAATAGGCTGAGACCATGAGTTTCGAGCAGCCGGCACCTGACCTCGCCAAGATCGCGGCGGCGTGGGACGAGTTCGAGAAGGGCGAAGAGGCGCCAGGACGCGTCCTCGCGAACATGAAGACAGCGGGGCTCGACGCGGTGCTCGCAGAGCTCATCGCGGCCGGGTGGACTCCCGGCTCAACGGCATCTTGACGGGCAACGCAGTGCCCGAGCGTCGGCCGGGAGGGCAACAGGTCATTCCCCGGCCCGCCCACACAACCGTCGAATTCGACACGCCGTGGCCTGACCATGCGACGTGGCCGGTGCATGAGATGGTGCAACCCGTCCCGTCATCGTCGGCGCCGCTGCTCCCGACTTTCTCCGACGCGCGGAACTCCGCGGTCCTGATCGTGCTCGCCGATGGGCCTCAGGGTGCTGAGGTTCTCCTGACGCGCCGTTCGATGGAGCTGCGGAACCACCGCGGCGAGATCAGCTTTCCGGGTGGACGATGTGATCCTGGTGAGACGCCGGTCGAGACAGCGCTGCGCGAAGCACACGAGGAGATCGGGCTCGAGCCCGACCATCCGACCGTCGTGGGTGAACTCGGCCACCTGTCGACGATCGTGTCGAAGAGCTACATCGTGCCGGTGGTGGCAACGATCGAGGAACGAGTCGAACTCACACCACAAACCATGGAGGCGGACCGCGTGATGTGGACGCCGATCTCCGAGCTGACGCGTCCTGGCACATACCACCGCGAGCGGTGGGGGCTTGCCCCGCTCGACCGTCCGTTGCACTTCTTCCACCTTGATGACGAAACGGTGTGGGGTGCGACCGCGCACATGCTCGTCGAGCTCCTCACGCTCGACCGCTGAGCGGCTGGACGTTCGGTGTCGGTCGAAGCCGGCGTCAGGCGCCCCAACCACCCGAGAAGTCGAAGAACTGTCCGGTCTGAAAACGGTTGGAGCCGTCGAGGAGCACGGCGGTGACGTTGGCGAGTTCGGGCATCGTGCCGAGGCGACGCATGGGCGTTTGCGCTTCGATCGTCTTGCGTCGCTCTGGGTCGTGGGACCCGGTTGCCTTGATGAAACCGGGGAAGTCCATGTAGTTGGTGCCCACGGCGTTGACCTGCACGCCGTCGCGTGCGTGTTCGAGACCGACGGCGCGCACGATGCCGTTCGCCCCGGCGCGAGTGCCGCCGTAAATCGATGTCATCGGATCGGGGCGGCCACCCGTCGACGACGTGAAGACGACGATCTGTCCTGCGCCGGCGTCGACCATCGGAGGGAGCGCTGCCTGGAGGCCGTGGAAGACCATGTCGAGATTGGTGCGCTTGATCTGCTCCCACTGCGACTCGGTCATGTCGAGGAACTTGCCGACGATGATCAGACCGGTGACGAAGCAGGCCGAGTCGAGGCGACCGAATCGTTCGATCGCTCGTGCGACGAGGGTGGTGTTGCCAGCGGCGGTGGTGAGATCGACGTCGGTGACCGTTTCGACGGCTGCGCCGAGCGCTTCGAGCTGAGGAATCTGGTCGGCGAACGATTCTTCGACGCCGACCATCGACTCTGAATCGGAGAACCCCTGGAGCACGAGATCGAAGCCTCGGCTCGCCAAGGTCCGAGCGAGTTCGGGCCCGACGTACCCGGTCGCCATCGTGATGAGCGCAACGGGCCGACTCATGACTCGACCACTTCCCATGCGAGCTCGACGCGAACCGGGAGGTGATCGCTCAGCGGTTCGCCATCGGGGTCGACGAAGGTGGTCGTTCCGTCGGCTTCCCACGAAAGTGCGGTGAAGCTCAGCGCCGATGTGCCGCGATAGGCGATGCGGTCGATGCGTTCGGTATCGCCGCATGCCACGGCGACGCAGGCGTCGGTCAGTCCGGTTGCCGCGTAGAAGTCAGCGAGCACGGCAGCGTCGACCGGATCATCGCCGTGGAGATTGAAGTCACCGCCCACGATGAACGGTGTGTCGGCCGGGAACGCGTTGATGGCATCGGCCAACTGCACGTACTGAGCGGCGCGGGCGGCCTCGTCGGCGGGAGAACCCCCGGCCTCAGCGTGGAGGTTGACGACTTCGACCGTGACGCCGCGAGCCAGCGAGATCGTCGAGAAGCTGAACCCCTTGAAGGCCAGGCAGTCGCTTGCTCCGTCGAGCACGCCGTGGCAGGTTTCCCACGCGGTGCGGATCACCGGGTCGGTCGGGAGGTTGGTGAATCGATTGAGCCCGTCGGAGAACTGAGCGGTGGGCCGACTCGGGTCGCTGCCGAGCGGCAACGATGCCGGAGCCGACTGGAAGGCATGGGTCGATCCGGCTTCGAGGATCTCGTGGTACACCCGGAGCGGCTCGAGCGTGTTCGGCTCGGGGGTCTTCCATGACTCCTGGAGCAGGACGAGGTCGAAGCTGTTGAGTAGCGG